>NZ_JBDGKQ010000002.1:0-169765 GCF_057656315.1 Nocardioides sp. Soil_C_8 | reverse complement strand
CGTGCCGCCGAGCGTGACGCGGCCAAGGCCCAGCGCGACGCGGAGAAGGCCCAGCGTGCCGCGGAGCGGGACGCGGCCAAGGCCCAGCGCGAGGCCGAGCGGGCGGCCGCCCAGACCGCCCAGCAGGCAGCCGGCGCCCCGGGGAACAGCGGCAACCACGGCCACGGCAACAACGGGAACGGCAAGGGCTGAGACCCCGGACGCACGAGTCCCCCTCACGCACCGCTGACGGTGCGGGAGGGGGACTCGGCTGTCTCAGTCCTCGGTGGGTGCCAGCTCGGCGGCGGTGACCCGCAGCTCGGTGGCGGACTCGTCGGTGACGAAGTCCAGGTCACCCACGATGGTGCCGACGGCGCGGAGGTCGTCCTGCGCCTGCTGGGCGGCCTGCACCAGGTCCGCAGGACCGGTGATCTCGACGCGGGCGAGCGGGGCGCGCATCTTGGCCTTGGCCTGCGACTTGGCGCCGCGGATCCCGGTCAGCGCGGCCGCCACGGCGTCGAGGACCAGCGGCTGGGAGGCCGCGGCGGAGCCGAGGTCGGCGGCCGTGGGCCATGCTGCGTGGTGGATGGACCCGTCCTGCCACCACGACCACACCTCCTCGGTGGCGTACGGCAGGAACGGCGCGAGCAGCCGCAGCTGGACGTGCAGCGCGATGGCCAGCGTCGCGCGCGCGGAGTCGGTGCCGGCGCCGCCCTCGGCGTCGTACGCGCGCTCCTTGACCAGCTCGAGGTAGTCGTCGCAGAACTCCCAGAAGAACTTCTCGGTGACCTCGAGCGCGGTCGTGTAGTCGTAGGCGTCGAAGGCCTCGGTGGCCCGGCGCACGACGATCTCGAGCCGGCCCAGGAGGGCGCAGTCCACCGGGGCGCTGACGGCGGCCGGGCTGAGCTCGGTGGCGCCGACGTTGCCGAGGACGAACTTCGAGGCGTTGAGGACCTTCATGGCCAGGCGCCGGCCGACCTTCATCTGCGACTCGTCGAAGGGCGAGTCGAGGCCCGGGCGGCCGATCGCGGCGCGCCAGCGGACGGCGTCGGCGCCGTACTTGTCGAGGATGTCGGTCGGGACCACGACGTTGCCCTTGGACTTCGACATCTTCTTGCGGTCCGGGTCGACGATGAAGCCGGAGATCATCGCGTGCGACCACGGCACGACCTGGTGCTCGTAGTCGGCGCGGACGACGCGCGAGAACAGCCAGGTGCGGATGATGTCGTGCGCCTGGGTGGCGAGGTCGTAGGGGAAGACCCGGGAGAACAGGTCGTCGTCGACCTCCCACATGCCCGCGATCTGCGGGGTCAGCGAGGAGGTGGCCCACGTGTCCATCACGTCGGGATCGCCGATGAAGCCGCCGGGCTTGCCCCGCTGGTCCTCGGTGTAGCCCTCGGGCGCCTGCGTCGACGGGTCGACCGGCAGCTGGGCCTCGCTGGGCATCAGCGGGTGGTCGTGGTCGGGCTCACCGTCGGCGTCGAGGGGGTACCAGACCGGGAACGGGATGCCGAAGAACCGCTGGCGCGAGATCAGCCAGTCGCCGTTGAGGCCGCCGACCCAGTTGTCGTAGCGGTGCTTCATGTGCGCCGGGATCCAGGTGATCTCCTCGCCGCGGACCAGCATCTCCTTGCGGAGCGCCGCGTCCTTGCCGCCGTTCTTGATGTACCACTGGCGGGTCGCGACGATCTCGAGCGGCTTGTCGCCCTTCTCGTAGAAGTTCGCCATGCGCTGGGTCGCCTTGGGCTCCCCGTCGAGGTCGCCCGACTCGCGGAGCAGGGCGACCATCGCCTCGCGGGCGCTGAAGGTGGTCTTGCCGGCCATCTCGGCGTACGCCGCCGCTGCCGGTTCGGCTGCCAGCCACTCGGGCGTCTCCCGGACCAGGCGGCCGTCGCGGCCGACGACGGTGCGGATCGGCAGGCTGAGCTCGCGCCACCACATCACGTCGGTGAGGTCGCCGAAGGTGCAGCACATCGCGATGCCCGCACCCTTGTCGGGCTCGGCGGCCGGGTGGGCGAGGACAGGGATCTCGACGCCGAAGACGGGTGAGGTGACGGTCGTCCCGAAGACGTCCTGGTAGCGCTCGTCGTCGGGGTGCGCGATGAGGGCGACCACGCTCGGGATGAGCTCGGGACGCGTGGTCTCGATGTGGATCGGGGTGCCGTCCGGCTTGTGGAAGGCGACGCGGTGGTAGGCGCCCGGGTAGTCGCGCGCCTCGAGCTCGGCCTGCGCGACGGCGGTCTGGAACGTGACGTCCCACAGCGTCGGCGCCTCGGAGAGGTAGGCCTCCCCGCGGGCGTAGTTGCGCAGGAACGCCCGCTGGCTGACCGTGCGCGAGTGGTCGCCGATGGTGGTGTAGGTCGGGTTCCACTGGACCGACAGGCCGAGCTGGCGCCACAGGGCCTCGAAGGCCTTCTCGTCCTCGACGACGAGCTGCTCGCACAGCTCGATGAAGTTCGGACGGCTGATGGCGACCTGCCGCTTGGGGTCGGGCTTCTCCGGCGGGGTGAAGTCGGCGTCGTAGGGCAGCGACGGGTCGCACCGCACGCCGAAGTAGTTCTGGACGCGACGCTCGGTCGGCAGGCCGTTGTCGTCCCAGCCGATCGGGTAGAACACGGCCTTGCCCTGCATGCGCTGGTAGCGCGCGATCAGGTCGGTGTGGCTGTAGGAGTAGACGTGGCCGACGTGCAGCGACCCGCTGACCGTGGGCGGCGGGGTGTCGATCGAGTAGACGTTCTCCCGCGGCTGCGTGCGGTCGAAGGCGTAGGTGTCGTTGTCGGCCCACGCCCGGGACCACTTGTCCTCCAGACCCTCGAGCGCCGGACGCTCCGGTACGACGACGGCACGCTGGTCGGTGCTCGCTGTCGTCGGACCGCTGTCCGGGGCCTGGGTGCTGGGGTTCTCAGTCATGCACCGAGTCTATTGACGGGCCTCGGGCCTGCGAAAACGAGTATCGACGCACGCCCCGCCGGCCCTAGCGTGCGGTCATGGATGTACCGACCGAGGGCGACGTCACGCTGGAGTTCTTCGACACCCCGCAGCCCTTCCTCGAGGCGGCCGGTGACCTGCTCGCCGCCGACCCGGTCCTGGGCAGCGTCATCGCCAGCGTCAGCATGCGGACCGCGCGCGAGCTCGCTGACGGCATCGACTCCTGGGCGGACGTCGACGCCGGGTTCCAGCGGTGGTGGCTGGCGGTCCGGGACGCCGACGGCGAGGTGGTCAGCGCCGTGATGCGCACGGCACCGTTCAGGCCGCACCCGACGTTCGCGATGCCGATGTCCGACGGTGCCGCACGCGCGCTCGCCACGGCGCTCCACGAGCGCGGAGAGCACCTGGGTGGCGCCAACGGCGCGCTGCCGGGGGCCGAGGTGCTGGCCAGGACGACCGCCGAGCTCTCCGGCGGCGCGCTGGTCGCCGACAAGGGAACCCGGTTGTGGGAGTGCACGACGGTCCACGTGCCGTCGGCACCCGAGGGCCGGCTGCGGCAGGCGACCGAGGACGACGCCGAGCTCGTCCTCGCGTGGTTCGAGGCCTTCCACGCCGAGGCGGACGAGCAGGCGGGTCGTGAGCCCGACCCCGCCTCCGGCGAGCACAACACGCTCGACAGCGTGCTCATCCGGATCCGTGAGGGTGCCGAGTGGCTCTGGGAGCTCCCCGACGGGACGGTCGCGCACCTGACGGGGTCCGGGCTGCCGGCCTACGGCGTCGGCCGGATCGGTCCCGTCTACACGCCCAAGGAGTTCCGCGGCCGCGGCATCGCGTCGTACGTCGTCGGGGAGCTCACCCGTCGCGGCCTCGAGGCCGGGCACCGGATGTGCCTGTTCACCGACCGCGCGAACCCGACGTCGAACAAGATCTACGCGGGCCTCGGCTACGAGCCCGTCGTGGACATGGCCGAGCACCTCGTCACGCTCCCGCCGAACCCCTAGCCTCGTCGGGTGCGGCGACTCCCACGGTCCAGCCTGGTCCTCACCCTGCTCCTCGTCGTCACGGCAGTCGCCATGCCTGCCGCGGCGGTGCCGCAGGTGGGCCGGCTCGACGCGCGCCGGGCGCCGGTGCACCGCGTCGGCGGCTGTGAGCTGTTCCCGACCGACAACCCGTGGAACCGCCGCATCGACGACCGGCCGGTGTGGAGGTGGTCGAAGGCGATCGTCGGCAAGCAGGCCGCGGGCCACGACCTGCACCTCGACCTCGGCACCACCGAGGAGTACTACGGCATCCCGGTCAACGTGGTCGACGCCGACCAGCCGCTGCTCCCGCTCCGGTTCGGCACCGACGGTGAGGGCTACCGCGAGGAGAGCGACCGCGGCCCGGTCTTCGTGCCGGCCGACGCGGCGATCGAGGGCGGCAGCGCGGGTGACCCGGACCCGGGACAGGGCGATCGCCACGTGTTGACGGTGCGCCGCGGCACCTGCGACCTCGTCGAGCTGTACGCCGCCGAGCGGGTGCGCGACGCGTCCGGCAAGGTCGTCGCCTGGCGAGCAGCGTCCGCCGCCCGCTGGGACCTGTCCTCCAACCGGCTGCGCCCGGCGGGCTGGACCTCGGCCGACGCGGCCGGCCTGCCGATCCTGCCCGGGCTGCTGTCCTACGACGAAGCGGCCTCGGGGCGGATCACCCACGCGCTGCGGTTCACGCTCCCGTCGGCACGGAGCGCCTACACCCGGCCGGCCCGCCACTGCGGCCCGAGCGGCAACACGGCGCGCGACCTGCCGGCGTACGGGCTCCGCTTCCGGCTGAGGAAGTCGTTCCCCGCGAAGCGCTACACGGGTGCCGCCCGCACGATCGTCGTGGCGATGAAGCGCTACGGCCTGGTCTACGCCGACCAGGGCTCGTCGATGTACGTCACCGGCACCGCCGACCCGCGCTGGGAGGACGCGCTCGACCAGTTCCGCTCCCGCCCGCTGGACGGCAGGGCGCTCGAGGTCGTGAAGCCCTGGCGGCGAGTCGTGTCCTGCTGACCGGGGTCAATAGACTCGACGCGCCATGACTGATGCCCCCGACGCTCCCCGCCTCGCCGAGACCTTCGACGAGGTCGAGGACGCCCTGCTGTCCCGCTGGCCCGAGACCAAGCTGGAGCCCAGCCTCGACCGGATCGAGGCCTTCACCGAGCTGCTGGGCGAGCCCCAGCACTCCTTCCGCTCGATCCACCTCACCGGCACCAACGGCAAGACCAGCACCAGTCGGATGGTCGAGACCCTGCTGCGCGCGCTCGACCTGCGCACCGGCCGCTTCACCTCGCCGCACCTGGAGCGGATTAGCGAGCGGATCAGCATCGACGGCGAGCCGCTCGACGACGAGGCGTTCGTGCGCGCCTTCAACGACGTCGCGCCCTACACCCACCTCGTCGACGCCGAGCAGGACCACCCGCTCAGCTTCTTCGAGACGATCGTCGGGATGGCCTACGCCGCCTTCGCCGACGCGCCCGTCGACGTCGCGGTGGTCGAGGTCGGGATGGGTGGCACCTGGGACGCCACCAACGTCATCGACGCCGACGTCGCCGTCGTGCTGCCGGTCGCCGTCGACCACGCCAAGTACCTCGGCGACGACCCGGCGACCATCGCGGCCGAGAAGGCCGGGATCATCAAGCCGGGCTCCGTCGCCGTCCTGGCGGAGCAGACGCCGGAGGTGGCAGCCGTGCTCCTCGAGCGCGCGGCCGAGGCCGGCGCGACCATCGCCCGCGAGGGCATGGAGTTCGGCGTCGTCTCCCGCACGCCCGCGGTCGGGGGGCAGGTCGTCTCGCTGCAGGGTCTGCGGGCCCGGTACGACGACGTGTTCCTGCCGCTCTACGGCGCCCACCAGGCGCAGAACGCGGCCGTGGCGCTCGCCGCGGTCGAGGCGTTCGCCGGGACGGGCGTCCTCGACGACGAGGTGGTCCGCGCCGCGTTCGCCGAGGTCACCTCTCCGGGTCGGCTCGAGATCGTCCGGCGCAGCCCGACGATCCTGCTCGACGCCGCGCACAACCCGCACGGGGCCGAGGCCGCCGCCGCCGCGCTCGACGACTCGTTCTCCTTCAGCCCGCTGGTCGGGGTGATGGGCGTGATGGAGGACAAGGACCACGAGGGCCTGCTCGCCGCCTTCGAGCCGCACCTCGCGCACCTCGTGTGCACCCAGAACTCCACGCCCCGCTCGATGTCCGCCGCGGCACTCGGCCGCGCCGCCGCGGAGGTGTTCGGCGAGGACCGCGTCAGCGTCGTGCCCGACCTGGCCGACGCCATCGACCGGGCCGCGACGCTCGCCGAGGCAGGGGAGGCCGTCGACGTCTCGATCGGCGCGGGCGCGGTGCTGGTCACCGGCTCCGTGGTCACCGTGGGCGAGGCCCGCTCCCTGCTGAAGGGCCGGCGATGAGCGACCAGGCGCCCACCCCCGCCGACGACCCGGTGCCCACCAACACCGAGCGCTCGCCCCGGCGCGGGATGGCCGCCGCCGTCCTCAGCCTCGAGGCGATCACCCTCGGCCTGACCACGCCCGTGATGATCACGATCGCGGACGTCCCGGCCGGCACGGCCCTGACCGTCGGGCTCGGGCTCGCCGTCGTCTGCCTGCTGCTGGCCGGGATGCTGCGCGCCGAGTGGGCCTACCTCGCGGGCTACGTGGTGCAGGTGGCCGCTATCGGCGTCGGCTTCGTGGTGCCCGTCATGTTCGGCCTCGGGCTCGTCTTCGCCCTGCTCTGGACGGCCGCGGACCTGCTGGGTCGCAAGATCGAGCGCGAGCGTGCCGCCGCGTGGGCGGCGTACCGCGCGGAGCAGGGCCCTCGCTAGGCTGCGCGGCATGACCGACGTCCAGCGTTCCCTCGTCCTCGTCAAGCCCGACGGCGTGCGCCGTGGCCTCTCGGGGGAGATCCTGCGCCGGATCGAGGCCAAGGGCTACACGCTCGCGGCCGTCGAGCTGCGCACCGCGACCCCCGACATCCTGGCCGAGCACTACGCCGAGCACGAGGGCAAGCCGTTCTACGGCCCGCTCGTCGAGTTCATGCTCTCGGGCCCCGTGCTCGCCGTCGTGGTCGAGGGGCAGCGCTGCATCGAGGGCTTCCGCTCCCTCGCCGGCGCCACCGACCCGACCGTCGCAGCCCCGGGCACCATCCGCGGCGACCTCGGCCGCGACTGGGGCCTCGCCGTCCAGCAGAACCTCGTCCACGGCTCCGACTCCGAGGAGTCGGCCGCTCGCGAGATCGGCATCTGGTTTCCGAGCTGAGTCAGTGAGCGCGAGCTTGCTCGCGACCCACTGACTCCGTCGAGGACATCTTTCACGCCAGCCACACCCGCCCCGCGCGTGTCCTCCCGGGAAGACCTGCTCTCGCTCCTTAACCTGAGCGTGGGTCGGCAGCCTCGCTGACCCTCCTTCCCCGAACGACCCGACCTGAGGGCAGCAGCGGCATGGCACTGAATGGCACAACAGGGGGCTTCATCGGCCGAGACATGGCCGTCGACCTCGGCACCGCCAACACGCTGGTCTATGTCCGCGGCCGGGGCGTCGTGCTCGACGAGCCGTCCGTCGTCGCGATGAACACGACCACCGGCGAGGTGCTCGCGGTCGGCCACGAGGCCAAGCGGATGATCGGCCGCACGCCCGACAGCATCGCCGCCATCCGGCCGCTCAAGGACGGCGTGATCGCCGACTTCGAGGCGACCGAGCAGATGCTGCGCTACTTCATCCACCAGGTGCACCGCCGCCGCTACTTCGCCAAGCCCCGGATGGTCATCTGCGTCCCGAGCGGCATCACCGCGGTCGAGCAGCGCGCGGTCAAGGAGGCCGGCTACCAGGCCGGCGCCCGCCGGGTCTACATCGTCGAGGAGCCGATGGCCGCCGCGATCGGCGCCGGGCTGCCCGTCCACGAGGCCACCGGCAACATGGTCGTCGACGTCGGCGGCGGCACCACCGAGGTCGCGGTGATCAGCCTCGGCGGCATCGTCACCAGCCTGTCCGTGCGCACCGCGGGCGACGACCTCGACCAGGCGATCATCGCGTGGATGAAGAAGGAGTACTCCCTGATGCTGGGGGAGCGCACCGCCGAGGAGATGAAGATGACCCTCGGCTCGGCCTTCCCGCTGCCGAGCGAGCCCGACGCCGAGATCCGCGGTCGCGACATGGTCTCCGGCCTGCCCCGCACCGTCGTCGTCTCCAGCTCCGAGCTGCGCCAGGCGCTCGAGGAGCCGCTCCACAACATCATCGACGCCGTGCGCACCACCCTCGACCAGACGCCGCCCGAGCTGGCCGGCGACATCATGGACCGCGGCATCGTCCTCACCGGCGGCGGCGCGATCCTGCGCGGCCTCGACGAGCGGTTGCGCCACGAGACCGGCATGCCCGTCCACGTCGCCGAGGACCCGCTGTCGTCGGTGGCCTACGGCGCCGGCAAGTGCGTCGAGGAGTTCGAGGCGCTCCAGCAGGTCCTCGTCTCCGATCCGAGGCGCTTCTGATGGGGGCCTTCGGGGGGCACGACGGTCGCGAACGACGCTGGACCGGCCTCGACAAGCTCGAGTCCCGCAACCGCCCGCCTCGGTCGCTGCTCGTGGCACTCGTGCTCGCGAGCATCACGCTCATCACGCTCGACGTGTCGGGCGGCGGCAGCTCGCCGCTCGAGCCGGCGCGGCGCGTGGTCGGCGAGGCCTTCGGTCCCGCCGAGGCCGGCGTCGCCGCCGCCGTACGCCCCTTCACCGCCGTGCCCTCCTGGTTCCGCAGCAAGGGCGACCTCGCCGACCAGGTCCGCGACCTCGAGGCCAGCAACGCCGAGCTCAAGGGGCAGGTGCAGCTGGCCGGCTTCGACCGCAACCGCCTCGAGCAGTACGACGGACTCACCTCGGCCGCCGAGGACCTGGGTTCGGCCCTCGTCCCGGCCCGCGTGGTCGCGCTGGGCTCGCGCCAGTCGCAGAGCTTCACGGTCACCATCGACGCCGGCTCCGAGGCCGGCGTCGGACCCGACATGACGGTCGTCAACAACGACGGCCTGGTCGGTCGCGTCCTCCGCGTCACCCGCAGCACCGCCACCGTGCTGCTGGTCATCGACCCCGACTCCACCGTCGGTGGCCGGGTGGGGTCGAGCATGGAGATCGGGTTCGTCACCGGCAGCGGGTCGCTCGACCAGAAGTCGGGGCTCGACCTCCGCCTCGTCGACGACGCCTCCGTCCCGGCCCGCGACGACACCGTCGTGACGTGGGGCAGCGCGACCGGGCCCTACGCCCCGGGCGTGCCGATCGGCACGATCACCGAGGTCTACAGCTCGCTGCGCGAGGCGTCCCAGCGCGCGGTCGTCAAGCCGTTCGTCGACTTCTCCGCCCTCGACGTCGTCGGCGTGATGGTCCCCAGCGGGTCACGCAGCGACCGTGCCGTCATCGAGGCGGACGGGAGCCTGCGATGAGCTACCTCCGCTGGATCGCCGCCCTCGCAGCCGTCGTGATCGCGCTGGTCGTGCAGGTCACCCTCTTCCCGCACGTCGCCTGGCACGGGATCGTCCCGAACCTGTGCCTGCTGGTGGTCGTCGCCGCCGCGCTGACCGTCGAGGCGCCGTTCGCGCTCGTGCTCGGCTTCGCCGCCGGGCTGACGCTCGACCTCGCGCCGCCGGCCGACCACGTCGCCGGCCGGTGGGCCCTCGCCATGACGATCGCAGCGTTCCTCGCCGCCCGCGTGCGACAGGACCAGAAGCCCACCGCCCTGGCCGTCGTCGGCACCGTCGCGGCCGCGTCCTTCGTCGCCACCTCGCTGTTCGCGCTCTCGGGCGTGCTGCTCCAGGACCCGGACATGTCGGTGGCGGGCCTCCTCGAGGTCGTCCTGGTCGCCGTCCTCTGGGACGTGCTGCTGACGCCGTTCGTGCTGCCGCCCCTGATGAAGCTGTTCGCTCGGCTCAGCCCGCAGTGGGCCGCCTCGTGAGGGGCGCCCCCGCTGCCAGGAGCGACAAGAGCCGACTGCGCCTGGTGGTCGTGCAGGCGCTGGTGTTCTCGCTGTTCGCCACCCTCTTCGTCCGGCTCTACTACCTCCAGGTCATCGGCGGCGAGTCCTACCAGGCACAGGCCGCCGACCAGTCCGTGCGCGACATCGTCGTGCAGCCCCAGCGCGGCTTGATCGTCGACAACCAGGGCCGACCGCTCGTCGCCAACCGCACGTCGTGGGTCATCTCGATGGACCGCACGCTCCTCGGCAAGCTGGGGGAGGGCCAGCGCACCGAGCTCGTCAGGCGCGTCGCCGTGGTCGTCGATGCGAAGCCCGAGGACGTCGAGGCCCGTCTCGTGACCTGCGGCGACCCGGGCAGCGTCCGCGACGTCTGCTGGAACGGCTCGCCCTACCAGCCCGTGCCGGTCGCCACCGACGTGCCCAAGAGCGTCGCCCTGCAGGTCCTCGAGCAGCCCGAGGACTACCCCGGCGTGCTCGCCGAGCAGCAGAACGTCCGCTCCTACCCGCGACCCTTCGGGATCAACCTCGCCCACGTGCTGGGCTACCTCAGCCCCGTCACCGAGGACGAGTACGACCTCGCCGCCGAGCGCGACGACCGCTCCCTCAACGGTGCGTCGGTCGTCGGCCGGGCCGGCGTGGAGAAGCAGTACGACGAGTGGCTGCGCGGCCTGCCCGGCTACCGACGGGTGGCGGTGGACTCGATGGGCCGGGTGCTCGGCGACGACTCGCTCGTCGAGAGCACGCCCGGCGACACCCTCGTCACGTCGATCGACGCCAAGGTGCAGTCGGTGGTGGAGCGCCAGCTGGCGCAGCGGATCGCCTTCCAGCGCACGCAGGTCGACCCGGTGACCGGCCGTAAGTTCGCCGCCGACTCCGGTGCGGCCGTCGTCCTCGACGCGAAGACCGGTCGGGTGGTCGCGATGGCCAGCCAGCCGACGTACGACCCGGACGTGTGGACCGGCGGCATCAGCGAGGAGCAGCTGACCCGGCTCTACTCCGAGAGGGCCGGTACCCCGCTGCTCTCGCGCGCCACCCAGGGCCAGTTCGCCCCGGGGTCGACGTGGAAGCCGTTCATGACTGCCGGCGCGCTCACCAACGGCTACTCGATGGACACCACGCTGCCCTGCTCCTCGGGCTTCCAGGTCGGCAACCGGGTGTTCAAGAACTACGAGTCCGGCGCCTACGGCAACATCGGCTTCGCGAAGGCGCTCGAGGTCTCCTGCAACACGTTCTTCTACCGCATCGGCTACAACTTCTGGCAGCGCTTCGGCAGCGACCCCGCCGACATCGACGCCAAGGACCCGCTGGTCGAGGAGGCCAAGGAGTTCGGCTTCGGCTCCCGCACCGGCATCGACCTGCCCGGTGAGGCGCCCGGCCGGATCGCCGACCGCCACTGGAAGCAGGCCTACTACGAGTCGCAGAAGGACTACTACTGCGAGCTCAGCAGCAAGCCGCAGACCGAGGACACCAGCGACTTCGTCTACAAGTTCGCGCGAGAGTTCTGCCTCGAGGGCAACCTCTACCGCGCCGGCGACGCCGTGAACTTCTCGATCGGACAGGGCGACACCATCGTCACGCCGCTGCAGCTCGCCCGCGGCTACGCGGCGCTGAGCAACGGCGGCACGCTCTGGGCGCCCACCGTCGCGAAGGCCATCGTCAGCCCCGAGGGCAAGGTGCTGCGCCGCATCGCGCCGCGGAAGGTCGGCCAGGTCGACGTCCCGAAGAAGTACCTCGACTACATCGACAGTGCTCTGCAGAACGTCTCCCGCGTCGGCACGATGGCGTGGAAGCTCGTCGGCTTCCCGCTCGACGACGTCACCATCCGCGCCAAGACGGGCTCCGCCGAGGTCTACGGCAAGCAGTCGACCGGCTGGGTCGCGTCGTACTCCGAGGACTACGTCGTGGTGATGATGATCAGCCAGGGCGGAACCGGGTCCGGGTCGACCGGCGAGGGCATCCGCGCGATCTGGGAGGCGCTGTACGGCGTCGACGGCGAGACCGTGCGCCCGGCACGCGCGGCGATCCCGGGCACCGTGCCGCCGACCAGGCTGCCGCAGTTCCTCGAGGACGGCTCGATCATGCCGCCCGTCCCGGACAAGGCAGGGGAGTGAGCGCACGATGACCGTCCTGTCGACCCGACCGTCCTCCCGGCCCTCGTCGCGACCGTCCACGCGGTCCCTGCGCCCGGCCACCAGCCTGCGCGCCCCGGGCCTCGACTGGCTGCTGATGCTGGCCGCCCTCGCGCTCGTCACCCTCGGCACCCTGCTCGTCTGGTCGGCCACCTCGACCCGAGCCGACCTCACCGGCGGCGACCCCAACGCCTACCTGCGCAAGCAGCTCGTCAACGTCGCCATCGGCCTGGTGCTGATGGTCGCCGTCCTCGCCACCGACCACCGGTGGGTGCGCATCCTCGCGCCGCTGGCCTACCTCGCCAGCGTCGGCGGACTCGTCATGGTGCTGGTGGCCGGCAGCACGATCAACGGCTCGCGCTCGTGGATCCAGGTCGGCGGCATGTCGATCCAGCCCGCGGAGTTCGCCAAGCTGGCGGTGGTCATCGGCATGGCGCTCGTCGTGGCCGAGCGCACCGAACGCCGGTGGGGCCGCGGCGTCCGCAGCGTCGAGGTGGTCGCCATGCTGGCGATCGCCGGGGTCCCGGCCGCGCTCATCCTGCTCCAGCCGGACCTCGGCACGATGCTCGTGCTGTCCGCGACCGTCTTCGGCGTCCTGACGGTGGCGGGCGCCGGTCGGCTGTGGCTGGCCGGCCTGACGTTCGGGGCCGTCGGTGGCGCCGTCGCCGCGGTGTCGATGGGGGTGCTCAAGCCCTACCAGGTCGACCGCTTCCTCGCCTTCACCAACCCCGGGCTCGACCCACGGGGCGCCGGCTACAACACCGAGCAGGCGCGCATCGCCGTCGGCAACGGCGGCCTCTTCGGCCAGGGCCTCTTCGACGGGTCGCAGACCCGATCCGGCTTCGTGCCCGAGCAGCACACCGACTTCATCTTCACCGTCGCCGGCGAGGAGCTCGGCCTCGCGGGAGCCGGCGTGCTGATCCTCCTCGTGGCCGTCCTGATCTGGCGCGCGCTGACCATCTCGGCCCGGGCCGGCGACCTGTTCGGCCGGGTCGCGGCCGCCGGCATCGCCTGCTGGTGGGGATTCCAGGCCTTCCAGAACATCGGCATGTGCCTCGGGATCATGCCCGTCACCGGCGTGCCGCTGCCGTTCGTCTCCTACGGCGGCAGCTCGCTGTTCGCCGGGATGCTGGCCCTCGGCCTGCTCCAGAACATCCACCTCAGGTCGGCCGGTCCGGTCCGGCGCTGACCCCTCGTCAGGGTCGTTGAGTAGGCCGCACCACCGCTCGGGACGTAACCTTGAGGGTCGGCGCTGTCGCTGCGCCCGCCCTTCCCTGCTCCCGATCCCCGTTCGAGGTGTTGCTGCATGTCCGTCGCGTCGGTCTTCCCGCGCCTGGAGGCGAGGCTTCCGTCGGTGCAGAAGCCCATCCAGTACGTCGGCGGCGAGCTCAACTCGGTCGTCAAGGACTGGGACTGCGCCGAGGCGTCCGCGACCGGCGGGCCGACGGTCCGGTGGGCGTTGATGTACCCCGACGCCTACGAGGTGGGCCTGCCCAACCAGGGCGTGCAGATCCTCTACGAGGTGCTCAACGAGCGCGACTGGATCGTCGCCGAGCGCACCTACTCGGTGTGGCCCGACATGGAGCAGGTGATGCGCGAGGGCGACGAGCACGGCCCGATCCCGCAGTTCACCGTGGACAGCCACCGCCCGGTCGGCGCCTTCGACCTCTTCGGCCTGAGCTTCTCCACCGAGCTCGGCTACACCAACATGCTCAACGCGCTCGACCTCGCCGGGATCCCGCTGCACGCGGCCGACCGCGGCGAGGACGACCCGGTGGTGATCGCCGGCGGCCACGCCGCGTTCAACCCGGAGCCCATCGCCGACTTCGTCGACGCCGCGGTCCTCGGCGACGGCGAGGAGGTCGTGCTGGCCATCTCCGAGGTGGTGCGCGAGTGGAAGGCCGAGAACCGCCCCGGTGGCCGCGACGAGCTGCTGCGGCGCCTGGCCGTCACCGGCAACATCTACGTCCCGCGGTTCTACGACGTCGCCTACGCCGCCGACGGCTCGATCGAGGCCGTCGTGCCCAACCGACCCGGCGTCCCCTTCCGGGTGCGCAAGCACACGCTGATGGACCTCGACCAGTGGCCCTACCCGGCCAACCCGCTGGTCCCGCTCGCCGAGACCGTGCACGAGCGCTTCTCGGTCGAGATCTTCCGCGGCTGCACGCGCGGCTGCCGCTTCTGCCAGGCGGGCATGATCACCCGCCCGGTGCGCGAGCGGTCCATCGAGACCATCGGCAACATGGTCGAGAACGGCATCCGCAAGTCCGGCTTCGAGGAGGTCGGCCTGCTGTCGCTCTCCAGCGCCGACCACACCGAGATCGGTGAGGTCGCCAAGGGCCTCGCCGACCGCTACGAGGGCTCCAACGTCTCGCTGTCGCTTCCCAGCACGCGCGTCGACGCCTTCAACATCACCCTGGCCAACGAGTTCTCCCGCAACGGTCGCCGCTCGGGCCTCACGTTCGCGCCTGAGGGCGGCTCGGAGCGGATGCGCAAGGTGATCAACAAGATGGTCAGCGAGGACGACCTCATCCGCACCGTCGCAGCGGCGTACTCCCACGGCTGGCGCCAGGTGAAGCTCTACTTCATGTGCGGCCTCCCGCAGGAGACCGACGAGGACGTGCTCGCCATCGCCGACCTCGCCAAGCGCGTCATCAAGACCGGCCGCGAGGTCTCGGGTCGCAACGACATCCGGTGCACCGTCTCGATCGGCGGCTTCGTCCCCAAGCCGCACACGCCGTTCCAGTGGGCGCCCCAGCTCGACCACGAGGCCACCGACGAGCGGCTCCGGCTGCTGCGCGAGGTGGTCCGCGAGGACAAGAAGTACGCCCGCGCGATCGGCTTCCGCTACCACGACGGCAAGCCCGGCATCGTCGAGGGCCTCCTGTCACGAGGTGACCGGCGCGTGGGTCGGGTCATCGAGGAGGTGTGGCGCGACGGCGGTCGCTTCGACGGCTGGAGCGAGCACTTCTCCTACGACCGCTGGATGACGTCGGCCGAGAAGGCCCTCGCGGGCACCGGCGTCGACGTCGACTGGTACACCACGCGGGAGCGCGAGTACGACGAGGTCCTCCCGTGGGAGCACCTCGACTCCGGTCTGGACAAGGACTGGCTGTGGGGTGACTGGGAGGACGCCCTCGCAGCCGCCGACGGCGCGGACATCGAGGTCGAGGACTGCCGCTGGACGCCGTGCTACGACTGCGGCGTGTGCCCGGAGATGGGCACCGAGATCCAGGTCGGTCCGACGGGACAGAAGCTCCTCCCGCTGTCCGTGGTCTGACCGGCCCGAACGCCGGTGCCGCGGCTCCCGCCGTGGCATAGTCGCGGCTCGTGCTGCACCTCCTCGACCTCGGGACCCGGAAGTTCTGGCGGCTGACGGGTCGCCCCGTCGACCTCGCCGGCAGGGAACGGTGGCTGGACGCGCCGATGAGCGCCTCGTCGCGGGTGGGCACGGCGTGGGTCGCCGAGGAGGCCGCCCGGCACGGCGGCCCGGCTCCGGTCGTCGAGGACGACGCCGGCCTGCTTCCGTCGATGGCCGCGCTGGACGGGCCGGGCTTCGACTCGGCCCGGCTGCGCCCGGAGGTCCGCGACTTCTACGAGCACACGTCGGCCTGGCGGATGGAGGTGTGGAGCGGGTGGTCGCCGCTGTTCTGGCCCGGGGGCGAGGTCGTGTCGCGGGTCTGGGGTCGCCGGGTCGAGCAGCTCGCGCTGCCCATGCGACCGCTCGACGTGGCCCGCGGGATGGACAGCCTGGTCACGCCCGTCCGCGACGCTGCCGGCACGCAGGTCTCGGCGGCGTGGACCCGCACCCTGCGCTCCGACGGGCGGCCGGTCTTCAGCGGCGCCTACTCCGTCGGATCGCTGCCCGGCGCGCCGAGCCCGAGCGTGCACGTCGCGTTCCCGCTCGAGTCCGGCAACGTCCAGGTCTTCCTCCGACCGAGCGTCACCGGCGACGGGGGCCTGCTGCTGGCCTCGCCCCCGGGACGCTTCGGGGAGGACGGGGCGTACGTCGTGGTCCGTGACAGCGGCACGCACGCTGCCCGGGTGCCGCTGCACGAGACCTTCCACGTCCACGTCGACGAGGACGGGGTGCTGCGCACCGACCACCAGCTGCGGGTGTGGGGCGCCTCCGCGGTCCGGCTGCACTACCGCCTGGAGCGCGTCCGGTGACCCTGCACTCGTTCCACCTCGCCGAGGTGCCGCGGCACGTCGGGCTGCGAGCCCTGATGGGGTCCGGTCCGGAGGTCGCCGGGCTCGACCACGCCGAGTGCCTGTCACTGATGCGGCTCGGTGCGCCGACCGTCTCGCCCGACCGGCTCCAGCTGCGTCGCGTCGCCGTCTTCGCGCAGTGGCGCGACGACGCCGCGCTCGACACCTACCTCGAGGCCGACCCGCTCGGGCGACGGCTCGCGGACGGCTGGCACGTGCGCCTGGAGTTCCTGCGTCGCTGGTCGACCCTCGCCTCGCTGCCGGGGCTCCCGGTCCGCGCCGGCCCGTGGGACCAGGAGGAGCCCGTCGTGGCCGTGACGGTCGCCCGGATGCGGATCCCGGAGCTTCCGCGCTTCCTGCGCCACGGCAAGCCCGTGGAACGGCTGGTGCGCGACCACCCGGGCGTCACCCTGGCGCTCGCTGGCATCCGGCCGCCGCGCACCATCGCGACGTTCTCGGTGTGGCGCAGCGTCCGGGAGATGGAGGAGATGGTGCACGGTCGCTCCGACGTCGCGGACCCGTCGCGCCACGCCTCGGCCATGGTCGAGCGCGAGCGCCGCGACTTCCACCACGAGTTCGCGACGTTCCGGTTCCGGCCCACCTCCGAGCACGGCTCGTGGGAGGGCAGGAGCGGCATCGTCCCGGGACAGGCGGCTCGCTAGAGTGCGGCGCGTGGACGAGCACGACTCCGAGAACCTGCGCGCCGAGGTGGACCTGCTGCGTCGCGAGCTCGCGCAGGTGCGCCACGACCAGGAGAAGTGGGGCGAGCGCGAGGCGCGGCTGCGCAAGTCCCGCGACCGCGCCGTCAAGGCTGCCGACGTGCTCTCGACCCTGCTCGCCGAGCGGCTGCGCGGCGAGCTAGCCGTGGTGGGCGCCGGCTCGCGGTCCTGGTGGCGGCGCGGCGCCGACACCATCACGCCGGAGGAGGCCGGTCAGCTCGAGCTGCTGCGCCAGACTCCGCTCTTCGACCCCGCCTACTACCTCCGCTCCTACCTCGACGTGGCCCGGCGCGGCGAGGAACCTGGGCTCCACTTCCTGCGCCACTGGGACCACCCGCTCCGGCAGCCGAGCGAGGCCTTCGACATCGCGCAGTACGTCCTCGACCACCCCGAGGTGACCGACGAGCGGGTGAACCCCGTCATCCACTTCCTGTCCTCGCCCGAGTCCGACGGGGCCGACGCCTACCCGCCGACGGCGGGGTGACGGCGCGCGTGGAAGGGCTCGAGGAACAGCTCGCTGCGCGTCGCGCCGACCTGGCGGACTTCGGCACCCGGTGGGCGGCGTTCGTCCGACGATGGCGTCGCGCCGCGGCGAAGGGGGCCGAGGCAGCGGCTGAAGCCGTCGCGGAGGTGCTCGAGGTCGGCCTGCCCGAGGCAGACGCGAACCGGGCTCGACCGTCGGACGCAGCATCGCTCACCGCTGCCCGGGCGGTCGTCGCTGCGAGCGGCTACCTCGAGCCTGAGCAGTACACGGTCCGTCACCGGCTCAAGCGCGGCACCGACCCCTACCGCCACCACGTCGAGACCGGGTGGCGTCTCCTGCAGAACCCGAGCCCGCGCTTCGACCTGTGGTCCTACTGGGTCGACCACCTCGATCCGACCAGCGACACCGTCGACCCGCTGCTGCACTGGCTGGTCGACGGACGGCAGCGCGGCTGGCCACCGGTCCCCGAGCAGGTCCCGTCGAGGAACCCGGCCCGTCTCGCGCCAGACGCAGGGACCCGTCGGGTGTGCCTCTTCGCGGCGCACGACCGCGACGGCATCGTCGACGACTACGTCGTCACCTACCTGCGCGAGCTCTCCCGCCACGCCGACGTCTACTACCTGTCCGACGGCGTCCTCGAGCCCGGCCAGCTCGACCGCCTCGAGGGAGTCACCGCGGGGGCGTGGAGCGTCCCGCACGGCGCCTACGACTTCGGCTCCTTCTCGGTGCTGGCGCGCGACCTCGTGGGCTGGGACGTGATCGACGGCTACGACGAGCTGCTGCTCGCCAACGACTCCTGCTTCCTCCTGAGGCCGCTCGACGAGGTGTTCGCCACCATGGGTGGGCGCGCGTGCGACTGGTGGAGCCTGCAGGCGACGTCGATGGAGCACGACGAGAACTACTTCCGCGACGACGCCCCGATCCCGCTCGCCGAGGCCAAGCGGAGGCTGGTGGGGCCGCGCCACTTCAGCGACGTGCGCTACCTCCACCTGAGCTCGTACTTCCTGGCCTTCCGACGCCCGGTCTTCACCGACCCGGGCTTCCGCTGGCGGCTGGACACGGTGGTGCCCCAGGAGGCGAAGGGGCTCGTGGTCCACAAGTACGAGATCGGCATCAGCCGCTACCTGATGGACCGGGGCTTCGACTTCGACACGTGGCTGCCTGACCTGCAGCCGTTCCACCCGCTCTACTCCCGCCACGTGTTCGACCTGATCGAGCAGGGATTCCCGCTCGCCAAGCGCAACTTCCTCGGCGAGAACCCGCGCCGCGCGCCCGGTGTCGGCAGCTGGCCGCAGCGCCTGCGCGAGATCGCCCCGGAGGCCCGCACAGAGGAGATGCAGGTCAACATCCGACGTGTCACCGACCCGGCCCGGATCCACGACGCCTACGACGTCACGGTGGACCCACGAACGGGGCGCCGCACGGTTCCGACGTACCCGCACACGGGCTACTCGTTCCGCCGGATGGACCGTGAGACACCATCGTTCAACCACTGGTGGGCCTTCGTCGCCGGGCCGTCCGGGCGGCTCGACGCGGGCGTCCGGGCGGTGCTGGACGCGGTGAGGCACGACCCGTCGCTGAAGAAGGTGGTCCTCACCCGCACACGCTCCTTCGACGAGGACCTCTCGGGTGCCGAGGTGGTCTCCGTCCCCGTGGCGACCTTCGAGGGACAGAACGCCCTCGTGCGCTGCGGCGTGGTGATCGTCGCGGACCCGCTCGAGACGGCCCTGCCCCTCACCCCGCTCGCCACCCGTCACCGCTTCCTCCACGTGGGCGCGCGCTGGTCGCCCGCCGCCGTCGCCCCCGCGCTGGGCGCGGTGGACGCGGTGGCCGTCGCGTCCGAGGTCGAGGCGCTGGCACGCCGGGTCGCCGACCCCACCCTCGGCGCGGAGTCGGTCTGGCTCGGCGGGCTGCCCCGCCACGACCTCCTCGCTGCCGATCCGGCCCACCTGCCCGCCGACCTGGCTCGCGCCGAGGAGCAGCTGCGCGACCGCCTCGGCGGACGCCCGCTGGTGGTCGTCGAGGGGGCCGGCCCGTCGCCCTACAGCGAGGGCGACGTGGCCCGGCTGGGGGAGTGGGTTCGCGCGAGCGGCGTGGTCCTGGGGGTCCGGGAAGTGAACCCGGACGCCGCCGACGGGCTCACGCACGCCTTCGGGCCGCTCGCGCCGATCGGGCTCAGCGACCGTGCGGTGGTCTCGGAGGTCGCGGTGTGGCGAGCAGCCTCCGCGGTCGTGGCCGACAGCGCCGCCGGCGTGCTTGACGCGCGGGCCGCCGGTCACGTGCTCCTCGAGCACCGCGCGGGCGACGACCTCGATGCCGTGCTCGGCCGCCTCGAGGACCTGGGCGCTCAGGGCTGGTCGAGGCCGGGTGCGGGATCCGGGCCCGTACCCCTGATGGACGGGCAGGCGGCACGCAGGTTCGTGCACCGGGCGCGAGAGCGCGAGGTGGCCCGGATCGAGCTCAGAGGAGGCCGTTGACCGCCTCGTCGTCCATCGGGGGGTCGTCGGCGAGCCAGTCGTCGATGGGCAGGTAGCGGCGCTTGAGCGCCATGACGACCCGCTCGGCGGCGCGCCCGTCGCTCATCGCGTGCAGCCGGCGACCCCAGGAGAGGTAGTCCTCGGCGGGCGGCGCGGACATGGCCCGTTCGATCGCCGTGGGGACGTCGGAGGCCGGCACGGCCGGGAGCGGCACGACGTCGGAGTCCACCAGGGCCACTGCCGGGCGGCCCAGCACCGCCCAGTCGGCGAGGTCCGCCCCGGAGCCGGAGACGAGCACGTCGGCCAGACGCCATGCGGTCTCGGGGTGCACGGGCATGCGCGTCTTCGGTGAGTCGGCGACGAGCATCTCGTCACCCAGGTCGAGCAGCGGCTCGGGGAGCCGGGTCGACTCGGCGCTCCCACGTCGTACGCCGACCGCCACGTCGGGGTGCTCGGCCGCCCATGCGGCGAGGTCGTCCATGTCGAGGGGCTGTCCCCACGGCTCGACGACGACCAGGCGCCGATCGCCCAGCACCGCACGCAGCCGTCCGAGCTCGGCGACATGGGGGCCGGCGAGGTCGCACTCCTCCTGCACCAGGAGGTCGATGCGCGGTGAGCCCAGCTCCCAGACCCCGTCCGGCTCGAGCCGCGGCAGGTCGGCGAGGGCGGCGATGCCCTCTGCTCCCGACACCACGACGACCCGGGTGAGGGCGTCGTCGAGCTCGAGGGCGGCCGTGTCGCGCAGGCCCCAGGTGTCGCCGCTGCCGTCGAGCCCGATGTCGGGGGCAACCAGCCCGGTGGGCCGACCGAGCTGGAGGAAGCGGTGGTGCCGGGGTGAGAGCGGGTGGTTGACGTCGGACCGCGGGCCGACCGACGTGAAGATCGTGCCCATCCGGAGGCAGTACATCTGTCCCGGCGCGCTCTCCGTCGCCACGCGAACGACGTTCTCACCGGGCGCGGACAGGGGACGGGTGCCCTCCAGCACGATCTTCTTCACGGTGGGGTCGTCGCGCACGGCGTCGAACACCGCGCGCACGGCACCGCTCAGCAAGCCGGTCCGGGGATCGGCGGGGAATCCCCACCAGTGGTCGAACGACGGGACCCACTTGTCCTCGTCTGGGAAGGTCTCGGGTCCGAGCGGTTCGGGCAGGATCGCAGCCCCGTCGGCGCGCGAGCGGATGGCGAAGCTGCGGTGCAGGCTCCACGCCGGCGCGATCCGTCGCAGGTTGCGCTCCATCGCCTCGACGTCCGCGTCGGGCACGACCTCCAGCACGCGCTGCTTCCACAGCCGCAGGTCGGGTGCCGAGAACGGGTTCTCGTAGAGGAACTGGCGCTTGAGGAGCGGGAAGCCTTGGGCCATGAGCTCGAAGGCGGAGGCGCGGTAGACGGGGTGGTAGGCCAGGATCCCGTCGACGAAGGTCGCAAGGTGGTAGCCGCTGAGGATGAGGTGGCGGGAGAAGCCGATCTCGTACTTGAGGATGATGGCCGTCTTGTCCCGCTGCTCGGCCACGGTCTGCAGCCGGCGTCGGAACTCCGGGTCCTGGATCACCCGCTTGCGGTAGACGAGGAAGTACGACCCGACGTGGATGAAGTCGGAGTAGCGCCACAGGTCCTGCCGGCGCATCTGCTCCTCGACGTCGTCCAGCGGCAACGGCCCCCCGCGGGCTTCGTACTCCTTGATGCCGAAGTCCTCGTAGGTGGCCTGCAGGCCCCACCAGTCGCACGCGGTGGCGTCCATCTTGGCGAAGACCGTGTCGAGCGGCTGCACCAGCCAGCACGAGTCGTTGGCGAGCATCAGCTCGTCGTACTGGTCGATCACGTCCCACCCGACGAGGTCGGTGGCGAGCATCGAGTACGAGCCGAAGTCGTAGCGGCCGTGGCGCAGCGCCCAGGCGCCCTTCGTGTAGGGCGCGATCTTGTCGAGCTCGCCCTCCTCCAGCACGCAGTCGGCGAGGTAGTAGACGTCGGCGAAGCGGCTGAGGTCGGCGAGGTAGGTGACCACGGTCGGGTCGATGATGCCGTCGACGTCGAAGGCCGCGAACAGGCAGACCCGTCGCGGTGAGTCGGACGGCGCCGGGGGTGCGGGCAGCTGCCGCACCTCGGGCAGGGTGGCGAGGCCGTGGCGCCGCCCCTCGAGCGCGTAGTGGACGACCGGGTTCACCTCGTCGTCCTCGGGGTCGAGGTGGGCGTTGGTGTAGTGCCACAGGTCGAAGGCGGGGGAGGGGTGCCGCATCTCGTGCCACCCGCGCTCGGCGAAGTGGATCGCCTGCTCGGGGCCGGTGCACAGGTCCCAGCGCAGGTCCGGGTTGTGCCACATGTAGCCGAACTCGTCGAACTCCCCGCTCGCCCGGATGACGGCGACCTCGGCCGCCAGGGCGGCCTCCGGCAGGGGAGCCTCACCGGGCTCGCCCGGGGGCAGGCCCCGCGCCATCGCGTCGTCGACGAGGCGGGTCCGCTCCTCGGTCGAGGCGGCGGCCCAGCGAGGGACGAAGGCACGCCAGCGCGCGGTGAACTCGGCGAGGTCCAGCATGTCTGTCACAGGTGCAGGTCGCTGGCCGGGGACGCGGTCGCGTCGTCGTCGCTCGTCTCGTCCAACCGCCCGTGGCGGATCGCGTGGAGCAGTGCGGGCACACCGGCCTCGGCCGCCTCGGGGTGGCGCTCGAGGTAGGCGGCGGTGCTGAACGACGGCCCGGGGTCGAGTCGCTTCGCGTTGCCGTGGCGCACGAGGTGCACGGCGGGACTGAGCCCGGAGCGCGCCGCGGCGGGGTGGGCGCGGAGGTACCACCCGCCGTCGAAGGCGGCGCTGGCCTCCACCTCGCGCACGAGCGCGGCCTCGGGGTCGCCCGACGAGCCCCGACCGACCAGGCGACCCATGGCGGAGCGCCGAGGCTCCTGCTCGGCCCAGTAGGCGCGGGACAGGGTGTCCGCGAGGACGTCGGAGAGGGTGTCGACCTGGTCGCGCAGGCGCGCCCGCTGGCGCCGGGCGCGCTGCAGGGACTCCTGGGTGTGCTCGAGCTCGATCTGCCACCACTTCAGCTCGCGCCCGGACCGGCGCAGCGCCTTCTCGGTGCGGGCCAGCCGGTCGGCCAGGTCGGTCTCGTCTCGCCGGTCGTCCACGGGGCAGCACCTTACCCTCGCGGGGCGCTACCTATGCTGTCGCCCGACCTCGCACCAGCACCCGGAGGAGCCTCAGTGGCCGAGACCTTTGACCACGTCGTCGTGGGCGGCGGCATCGTGGGCGCCGCGACCGCGTGGACCCTGAGCCGGCGCCACCCCGACCGGAGCGTGCTGCTCCTCGACAAGGAGGCCGAGTTCGGTCGCCACCAGACCGGCCACAACAGCGGGGTGATCCACTCGGGCATCTACTACACGCCCGGCAGCCTCAAGGCCGACCTGTGCCGGGCGGGTGCTGCTGCCACCGAGCAGTTCGCCGACGAGCACGGCATCCCGTGGCGCCGCATCGGCAAGCTGCTCGTGGCCACCGACGAGCGGGAGCTCCAGGGGATGCAAGCGCTCGCCGAGCGGGCGGCGGTCAACCAGATCGAGGCGACCGTGCTGAGCGGCGCCGAGCTGCGCGAGCGCGAGCCCCACGTCGCCGGCCTCGGCGCGCTGTTCGTCTCGGCCACCGGCATCACCGACTACGGCATGATCAACCGGCGGCTGGCCACGCTGGTCGAGGAGGCAGGTGGCACCTTGATGCGCGACACCCGCGTCCTCGGGATCCACGAGACCGCCCAGGAGGTGGTGCTGACCACCAGTCGCGGCGACGTGCGCGGCTCCCACGTCGTCTTCTGCGCCGGCGTCCAGGCGGACCGGGTGGCGCGGATGGCGGGGCTCGACGTCGACTTCGCCATGGTGCCCTTCCGCGGCGAGTACTACGACGTACGACCCGAGCGCGCCGACCTCGTCGACACCTTGGTCTACCCCATCCCCGACCCCGAGCTGCCGTTCCTCGGCGTCCACCTCACGCCGACCGTCGACGGCGGGCTCAACGTCGGTCCGAACGCGGTGCTCGGCCTGTCACGTGAGGGGTATCCCAAGTTCTCCTTCGACCGCCGCGACGCCCGCGACATCGTGTCGTTCCCCGGCATGTGGAAGGTGGCCCGCGCCAACGTCCGCACCGGGGCCCGGGAGATGCGCAACTCGCTGTCGAAGCGCGGCTACCTGCGGTTGTGCCAGAAGTACTGCCCCGACCTGCGCCTCGACGACCTGAAGCCGCGCGAGGCCGGGATCCGGGCGCAGGCCGTGATGCGCGACGGCTCGTTCGTGCACGACTTCCTGCTGCGCGACACCCCGCGCACGCTGCACGTCGTGAACGCCCCGTCCCCTGCTGCGACGTCGGCGCTGCCGATCGCCGACCTGATCGTCGACCGGGTGGACGAGGCCCGCGCCTGAGTCAGGCCTCGTCGTCGTCGATGCCCTGGTCGTGGGGGATCGGCCCGTAGCGACGCCGCTCCCACCACCCGAGGCCGGCGGCCGACGCCGCGGTGAGCAGGTCGGCCAGCACGATCAGCACCCGTGACACCGCTGCGAGCGCGATGGCCTCGCCCGAGCCGATGGTGGGTGCTAGGGCGGTGACGATGATCAGCTCGCGCACGCCGGCGCCCGAGGGCAGCAGGAAGAAGAAGAGGCCCGAGATCATCGCGATCGCCATCGTGCCGATGCACACGAGCAGGAACGACGCGCTGCCGTCGACGTCCGAGACGCCCCGGACGAGCAGCCACAGGTGCAGGCCGAAGAAGCCGTAGGACGCCACGGCGGCGAGCAGGGAGAGGGCGACCGCACGCAGTCGCACCGGGTGGTCGGGCTGCGGCCGCCGCAGCACCTTGAACCCGATCGCGACGATGCGCTGGAGGATCGCCGGGTGCAGGCAGACCAGCCCGATCGGCAGCAGGAGGTAGAGCCACACCAGGCCCCGCAGCGCCTCGTAGTCCCGGACGAATCCCGGCAGCACGAGCGACCCGGCGAGGAGGGCGGCGACGACGGCCACCGCGAGGGAGAAGAGGGTGGCCGTGAAGATGCGGGCGCGAGCCAGGCCGGCCCGCCGGCCGAGCTCGATCTGGAGCACGTAGGCCCACACCGACCCGGGGAGGTACTTGCCGAGCTGGCCGACGAGGAAGATCTGCGCACCGCGTGCCACGCCGATGGGCTCCCCGAGCTCGTCGACGAGCAGCTGCCAGCTCAACGTCGACAGGAGGATGGCGACGGGAAGGGCGATGAACGAGGGGAGCCAGTCGCGCCAGGACAGCTCGGCGAGGGTCTCCTGCACCACCTCGTGGTTGGACCAGAGGGCGTAGCCGGCGGCCAGCACGACGGCGACGACGAGGAGGATGCGCGCCCAGTGGATGAGCCGGCCGCGGGTGGTGTGCGCGGGCTGGACTTCGGCGGACGTGGCGGATCCTCTCGTCGGGTGGCCGCTCGGAGCGGCACCGGTGGCGGGCGCACGCGCGTGGACGGCGGCACCCGGACCGCCATCCTGCCCGACGGGGACGGCATGCGGCCAAACGAGCGGCCGTCGATAGGGTGCTCACCATGGCTGAACCACTGCGCGTCGCACTCGTCGGATCCGGGTCCATGGGCCGCAACCATGCCCGTGTCATCGCCAACGGCTCGCGCACCGAGCTGGCTGCCGTGATCGACCCGCACGAGGAGAGCGGACGCGCCGTCGCCGGTCAGTACGACTCGACGTGGCAGGCCGACCTCGACGGGATCGGGGCCTACGACGCGGTGGTCATCGCCGCCGCGACCGAGGTCCACCGCGAGCTGGCGGCCCAGGTCATCGACGCCGGCCTCCCGCTGCTCGTCGAGAAGCCCCTGTGCCCCTCGCTCGAGGAGTCCCAGGAGCTCGTCGACGCCTCAGCGGCCGCCGGGACGCCACTGATGTGCGGGTTCCTCGAGCGCTTCAACCCCGCCGTCATGACGGCGATGCGGATGGTGGAGGCCCCGCTCTACGTCCGTGCCCAGCGTCACTCGCCCTACGCGCCGCGCATCAAGACGGGCGTGGCCTGGGACCTGCTGGTGCACGACGTGGACCTCGTCGTGCGCGCCTTCGGCGGCGAGCAGCCGGAGTCGTTCGACGTGAAGGTCGGCCAGTTCCACCCCGAGAGCGTCTCCGGCGCCGAGGACATCGTCGAGGCGGGCGTCCGCTTCTCCGGCGGTGGCATCGCCTCGGTGTCGGCGAGCCGGCTCGGTCAGGTCAAGGTGCGCTCGATGGTCATCCAGGAGCTCGACCGGATGATCGAGATCGACCTGCTGCGCCGTGGACTGACCAGCTACCGCCACTCCAGCATCGAGGGTGACGACGACTTCGTCGGCTTCCGCCAGTTCACCGAGATCGAGGTCCCCGAGATCGGCGGGGCGGAGCCGCTGGTCTCACAGCTGGACCACTTCGTCGGGCTCGTCGAGGGCTCGGTCGACGCCGACGCGGAGCGCGCCAGCATCCTCCCGGCGCACCGGGTGGTCGACGCGGTCCTCAGGACCCGCTGACGACGAAGTCGGGGTCGGTCGGGTCGGTCAGGTCGACCCGACCGATCTGACGCGCCGGTACGCCGCCCACGATCGCGCGCGCCGGGACGTCGGCGGTGACCACGGCACCCGCGCCGACGACGGCCTCGTCGCCGATCGTGACTCCCATGTTGATGACGGCGTTGGCGCCGATGAAGACGTGGTCGCCGATGGTGACCGGACGCCGCTCCACCTCGGCGAAGCGGCGGCCGGAGACGCACCGCCTCGCCGAGGAGTGGGTGTAGATGTGCACGCCGGAGGAGATGTCGCACCCCCGGCCGATCGTGAGGCCTCCCGAGCCGTCGATCACGGTGAAGGCCCCGATCCAGGTGCCCTCACCGACCGTCGGCTCGCCGACCACCCATGCGTGCTCGTTCCACGGGTTGGCCGGGAAGGACGCGCTCACCGTGTGCTCACTGACCGCGGATGAGCTCGGTCATGCCCGTGCGCACGTCGATCGTCGGCTCGAAGCCGAGGACCTCCTTGGCGCGCGTGGTGTCGGCCGCGCGGCGGCTGACGAGCACGTCGCGGGGGTTGAACTGCGGCTCCACGTCGGCACCGACCGCGTCGATGAGGATGCGGGCCAGGTCGGCGATCGAGGTGTCGATGCCCGTGCCGATGTTGACCGGCACGTTGGCCTGCTCGGACTCCAGCGCCAGCACGACCGAGCGCGCGATGTCGTGGACGTGGATGAAGTCCATCGACTGCTCGCCCTTGCCGTCGATGACCGGCGGCTCGCCGTTCTTGATCCGGTTGACGAAGTGGTTGATGACCGAGGTGTAGTAGGCGGTCGTCTTCTGGCCCGGGCCGTAGACGTTGAAGAACCGCAGCGCTACCCACGACAGCCCGGCGCGCCGGTTGTAGTAGCCGAGCAGGTCCTCGCCGGCCCGCTTGGCGATGCAGTAGGGCGTGATGGGGAGCAGCTTGTCGTCCTCGTGCATCGGCAGGCGCTCCGGGTCGCCGTAGACCGAGGCGGACGAGCAGTACACGAGCCGGTCGACACCGTGGTCGGCCGCGGCGGCGAACACGTTGTGGTTGCCGATCATGTTGATGTCCATGGACTCGTACGGGTCGGCCTGGCTCTTGTTGATCGAGACCGCAGCGGCGTGGATGACCTTGGAGCACCCCTTCATCGCCGCGTGCACGGCGCCGCCGTAGCGCACGTCCTGGTCGATGAGCTCGACGTCGTCGCCGAGGGCGGCCACGGCGTCACGGTCGCCGCGGAACATGTTGTCGAAGATGCGGACCTTGTAGTCCTTCTCGAGCAGCATGGGCACGACGTGCATGCCGATGAAGCCGGCCCCGCCGGTGAAGAAGACGGTTTCCTTCGAGCTCATCTGGTGGATCTCCTCAGGGTCTGGGTTGCTGGGTCGGGCTGTGCAGGTGCGTGCAGGTGCGTGCAGGTGCGGCAGGTGTCGCCGGGTGTCAGCGGATCGTCTGCGGGGCGGCTCGCGCCACGAGGTCGTCGAGCACCTCGAGGTGGCGGTCCAGCACCCGGTCGAGGGCGAAGTGCTGGTCGACGATGCGCCTGGCGCTGGCGCCGACCTGCCGGGTGGCCTCGGGGTCGTCCAGGGAGCGGACGAGGCGCTGGGCGAGCCCGTCGACGTCACCCGGGTCGCACATGAAGATGTCCTCGCCGTCGACCATCGGGATGCCGGGGAAGTTGTCGATGCGACCCCAGGCCACGACCGGCGTGCCGGCTGCCATGGACTCGAGCGTGGCGGTGCCCAGGCCGATGCCCTGCTCGTGGCTCTCGACGGCCGCCGCGGCCAGGAGGTGGGGGACGTCAGGCTTCGGCACGGCGCCCAGGCTGACCACGGCGTGGGCCACGCCGAGCTCCTCGGCGCGCTTCTGGAACAAGTCGTAGTAGACGCGGCCGACGACGACGAGGCGGGCGTCGGGGTGTCGAGCCAGGACCTGCGGCAGCGCCTCGACGAGGCCGAGGCGGTCACGCACCGGGATGACGTGACCGACGGACAGGATGATGGGGGCGTCCGGGCCGACGCCGGCGAGCTCGCGCCCGCGGGCGGCGTCGCCGGACCTCACCCAGTCGGGGTCGACGCCCACCGGGATGGCCACGAGGTCGCGGTAACCGCCGCGGTAGCGCTCCTTGATGTAGTCCTCCATGTAGGAGTCCATGACCACCAGCGACGGCTGCGAGCGGCGCAGCCGGGGTGCGACGAGGGAGGCGTCGAGGAAGCGGAACACGTTGCGGTACAGCGCGGCGGGATTCTCCAGGCGCGTGTGGATGCTGAGCAGGAGCGGGACCCCACGGCGACGGGCGTAGGCGCCGGTGGCCCAGGTCAGGTCCATGAACTGCCCGTGCTGGTGGATCGCGTCGGGCCTGAAGTCGTCGAGGACCTCCGCGAGCCGGCGCCTGAGGCTGGGACGCGTGGCGAAGGAGATGTCGAACGACACGGCGAGGCGGCTCTCGGGCAGCATCACGGCGGGGAACCGCACGACCCGCACGCCGTCGCGCCACTCCTCGGCGGGTGCGTCCTCGTAGGCCGCGGTCACCACCAGCACCTCGTGGCCGCGGGCTGCGTAGCCGCGCGCCAGGGCGTCGCTGAGGTGGGCACTGCCTCCCACCCTCGGCGGGTAGAAGTTGTTCACCACGACGATGCGCACGTAGGACCCCGTCTCGAAAGCGCTGACAAACCGGTTCACCATAACGATCCCTGCGGGGCACCTCCCAATCCGCTCGCCGACGGTCCCGAGCCCGTGGCGCAGGCCCGCGTGGAGTAGCCTGACCGCCGTTTGGCTCGACATGCGGGAGGCCGTCATCAACACCACGTCGCCGGAGCGGACGGTCCCCGACGAGGACCCGGCCCCCGAGCAGCCAGCCGCCGACGACCCGTCGGTCCGGGAGCCGGCCTGGCGGTCGTGGCGCCTCATGGGCGGTTGGGCCGACCGGCTCGAGGTGGTGCTGCCCCTGCTGGCCTACGCCGTCATCAGCGTCGCCGGCCTCTCGACGTCCTCCCTGGGACTGCTCTCCGTGGACGGCACCGGTCAGGGAGCCGACCAGTGGGGCACGTCGCTCCCCATCCGCAGCGACGAGTGGCTGACCCAGGCCCCCATCGACCTGTCGGTCCTGGCGCACGGGTCCTCGACGGCTCCGTCGCTGTCGCAGGACCCCGACCTGATCTACCAGATCTCGTCGGGACAGGTCGTCGAGTCGGTCCTGTTCCACGAGGGCAACCTGCTCCGACTCGGTCCGTGGCTCCCCGACGAGATGCTGTTCTCGGCGTTCCGGGCATGGCCGTGGCTCCTGCTGGTGCTGGCGCTCCCGCCGTTGCTGCGACGGATGGGCGCCTCCCGGCCGATGTCGTGGCTGGGCGTGGTGCTGACGTTCCTGGCCCCTGCGGCGCTCTGGTGGTCGTTCATGCCGATCCGGATCCTCGGGTTCGCGGCCGCGGGCAGCTACCTGCTCTGGCTCGCCCGTGACCGGGTCGTGGCCGGGCGGCGCGTCACCGGGCTGCTGCAGGCAGCGCTCGCGGGTGTGCTGCTCGCCCGCCTGGTCACCTACTACGTGCCGTGGTCGCTGACCATCGGCGTGCCCCTGGTCCTCGCGACCGGCGTCTACCTCGTCGCCGACCGCGCGACCCGGCGCGCGACCCTCCTGACGGTCGGCGTCGGCGCTGCGGTGTCCGTGGCCGTCCTGGCCGGCACGCTGTGGGAGAACGCCGCTGCCCTGTCGGCCGAGCTCAACACGGCCTACCCCGGCCAGCGGCGGGCCACCGGGCTGCCGCAGTCTCCCGGCCAGCTCTTCGGCGCCCCGGGGTTCTTCGAGATGGAGGACGGCCCGGCGCCGACGATGCTCAACCAGAGCGAGCTGACCTCGGCCTTCCTGGTCTGCGGTGTCTGGGCGCTCGTCATCTGGCGTCGCGCCTGGTCGACGGCCACCCGTGCCCAGCGGGGCGCGATCGCCACGCTGGCGGCCTTCACCGGTCTCTGGACCGCCTGGTCGGCGGCCTCGTGGGGCTCGTTCGGCGAGCACATCCCGGTGCTCAACGTGGTCCTGCCGATCCGCTCCGCGCAGACAGCGGGTTTCACCGCCGCTCTCCTGCTGGTGCTGCTCGCCTCACGCCTCCGCGGTCCGACCGGCGCGCTCGCGGTCGCCGCGGCCGCCGCCAGCGCCGCCGTGACGGCGTACGGGGTGAGCGACCTGCAGCAGGCGCTCCCCGGGCTGGCGACGTGGCAGGTCTGGCTCGGCGTGGCGGGTGTGGCGGCGGTCGTCCTGGTGGTCACCCGCTGGCCTGCTCGTGCGTGGCCGGTGATCGGCACGCTGCTCGTGTGCCTGGTCGCGGGGGGCGACACCAACCCGGTGGTGCACGGCGTCGGTGAGCTGCGCAGCAGCCCGGCGGCCCAGGACGCACGGGCGCTCGTCAACCGCGCGGAGGGCGAGGACAGCCTGATCGCCGCGGACACGCTCGCCGGCAACGCCCTCCTCGTCGCCAACGGGGCGCCGCTGATGACCGGCAACCAGGTCACCGGGCCTCGGGTCGAGGAGTGGGAGAAGATCGACCCGGACCACACCTACGAGGAGCTCTGGAACCGGGGCGCGAGCTATCTCTACGCGACGTTCGACGGACCTCGCGACGCTCCGGTCGTCGAGCTGGGAGCCAACGACGTGATCATCGTCCGGGTGGACCCGTGCTGGCTCGCCAGGAGCGACCTGGACGTGGGCTACATCGTCACGACGACGGAGTCCACGAGCCGCTGCGCCCTGCCGACCAACGAGTTCCAGTGGTACGGCGCGACGCAGCACGTCTACCGGCTGGACGCCTCCCGCGCCCGCTGATCAGGCGCCGGCGCGGACCGTGGTGTTGACGGCGGTGACGATGCGCTCGAGGTCGGCCTCCGAGAGCGAGGGGTGGACCGGGAGCGAGATGACCTCGCGCGCGAGCTGCTGGGTCACCGCCAGCTCGAGGCCCTCGGCGTACTTCGTCAGCGACGCGAGCTGGTGGTTGGGGATCGGGTAGTAGACGCCCGAGCCGACCTGGTGCTCCTCGCGCATGGCGGTGACGATGCGGTCGCGCTCGTCGCCGTCGACCTTGATCGTGTACTGGTGGTAGACGTGGGTCGCGTCCGCGGCGACCGGCGGCACGACGACACCCTCGAGGTGGCGGTCGAGGTAGGCGGCGTTGTCCTGGCGGACCTTGGTCCAGCCCTCCACCTTGGTCAGCTGCACGCGCCCGATGGCGGCGTGGATGTCGGTCATCCGGGCGTTGAAGCCGACGACCTCGTTGGCGTACTGGCGCTCCATGCCCTGGTTGCGCAGCAGCCGCACCATGCGGGCGATGTCATCGGTGGCGCACGAGACCATGCCGCCCTCACCGGAGGTCATGTTCTTGGTGGGGTAGAGGCTGAACATGGCGAAGTCGCCGAACGTGCCGACCTGCTCGCCCTTCCACGTCGCGAGGTGTGCCTGGGCCGCGTCCTCGAAGAGCCGCAGGTCGTGCTCGTCGGCGACGGCCTGCAGTGCGTCCACGTCGGCCGGGTGGCCGTAGAGGTGCACCGGCATGATCGCCTTGGTCCGCTCGGTCACCGCGGCGCGGACACTGTCGGTGTCGAGGCAGAAGAAGTCGGGCTCGACGTCGGCGAAGACGGGGGTCGCACCCGTGAGTGCCACGGAGTTCGCGGTGGCGGCGAAGGTGAAGGACGGCACGATGACCTCGTCGCCCGGCCCGATGCCGGCAGCGAGCAGGCCGAGGTGCAGCGCCGAGGTGCCGGAGTTGACGGCGACGCAGGTGCGGCCGCCGGTGACGGCGGCGCCGAACTCCTGCTCGAAGGCGGCCACCTCGGGGCCCTGCGCGACCATGCCCGAGCGCATGACGCGGTCGACCGCGGCGCGCTCCTCGTCACCGATGATCGGCTTGGCGGGCGGGATGAACTCGGCGGACATGGTGGTGCCTTTCGTCGCTGACGTGGTGCGGTGCGGGGGAGGAGGGGATCAGGAGGAGGGGATCAGGAGGTGGAGATCAGGAGGTGGGGGAGGTGCGCTCGAGCCAGGCATCGACCGGACCGCGCAGCTGCGCGTCGAGGCCGCTGGTGTCCTGCGAGCCGTGGAGCACGACCGCGGCCAGCGCCTCCTGCTGCTCGGCAGCGATGCCGAGCCGGTCGAGGCGGTAGGTGTTGAGGCGGGCCGGTCGGGCCGGCACGCCCATGCTGACGACGTACGGAGGGAGCTGGCGGGTGACGGCCGACTGCATGCCGATCATCGAGCCCTCGGGCACGGTGAGGCGCTGGTGGACCACGGTCCCGAGGCCGAGGTTGGCCCCGGTGCCGACGGTGACGTGGCCGGCGGTGACCACCATCGCGGCGACGGTGACCTCGTCGCCCACCCGGCCGTCGTGGTTGATGTGGGCCTTGGTCATGACGAAGCAGTCGTCGCCCAGGCTGGTCTCGTGGGCCCAGCCGCCGCTGATGGTGACCATCTCCTTGAGCACGTTGCGCGAGCCGAGGTGGACGGGCCCCCCGTCGAAGGGCTCCTGCCACGAGGCGGTCATGTCGTGGCCGCGAACCTCAGCCGCGCCGCCCACGACCACGTGGGACGCGAGGTAGTTGTCGTCGCCGAGCACGACCTTGCCCTGCAGGACGCAGAACGGCCCGACGACGTTGCGGTCCCCGAGCTCGACCTCGGGGCCGACGACCGCAGTGGGGTGGATCCGGTTGGACACGCCAGCCCCGCTCAGCGCCGTACGGCGGGGTCCGAGAGCACCGCGCGGAGCTGCTCGGCGACGTGGTCGAGGTCGTCCGCCGTCAGGTTGGCGTGCATCGGCAGCGCGAACTGGTGCGTGAACAGGTGCGCCGAGACCGGGCACTCCTGCCGGCCGCCGTAGATGGGCTGCACGTGGGAGGCGTAGGTGCCGAAGTTGCTGCCGACACCGCGCTCGCGCAGCGCCATCACCACGGCGTCGCGGTCGACGGAGTCGTCGGTCGTGACGAGGTAGGACTGCCACGGGTGGGTGCGGTCGTCGAGGACGACGGGGAGGGTGACGCCCTCCAGACCCGCGAGCCGCTCGGCGTAGCCCTCCGCGGCGGCAGTGCGCGCGGCGACCAGGTCGGGCAGCCGGCGCAGCTGGACGCGCATCATCGCGGCCTGCACGTCGGACATCCGGTAGTTGTAGCCCGCCATGTCGAAGGACGGCACCGCCAGCGTGTTGTCGCCCTCGCGGCTGACCGCGGGGGCGATGCCGTAGGTGTGCAGCTTGCGGGCCAGGTCCATCAGCTCGGTGTCGTCGCCGACCAGGGCGCCACCCTCGCCGGCCGTGATGCCCTTGCGGCCGTGGAAGCTGAAGGCGGCCAGGTCGGCGAGGCTGCCGGCGGGGCGGCCCTTGTAGGTCGCGCCGGCCGAGCAGGCGGCGTCCTCGAGGAGCCACAGGCCGTGACGCGAGGCGAGCGCGTTGAGCTCGTCGTAGTCGGCCGGCTGGCCGACCATGTCGACGGCGATGATGCCGACGGTGCGGTCGGTGACGAGCGCAGCAGCGGACTCGACGTCGATGGTGCCGATGTCGGGTCGTACGTCGGCGAAGACGGGAGTGGCGCCTGTCCACACGACCGAGTGTCCGGTCGCGGGGAAGGTGTAGTCGGCGACGATCACCTCGTCGCCCGGCCCGGACCCGAGGACCTGCAGGGCGAGGTGGAGCGCGGAGCCGCAGTTGGACGTGGCGAGACCGTGGGCGGTCCCGGCAGAGGCCGCGAACTCCTTCTCGAAGGCCACGCAGGTCGGCCCGGCGCCGGAGAGCCAGCCGCTCGCGAAGACCTCGCGGAGCGCCTCGATCTCCTCCTCGCCGACCGTGGGCTGACCGAGTGCCACCTGACGGGTGGAGTGCATGGTGTTTCACCTTCCTGCGCGTGACGACGCGCTCAACCTAATGGCGGTGCGCTCGTGCGCCCAAGACGGCGGCGACGTCACCAGGCGCCCACCGAGACGCCGACCAGCGTCGCGATGGCGAGCACGGCGAGGGACTTGCCGACCAGGGCCCGGTCGCTGGTGGTGAGCAGCAGCAGCCAGACCAGGAGTGGAGCGAGCGCCATGGAGTAGCGGGAGACCACGGGGTGGTCGATGCCGACGTTGATCGCCTGGCCGACCCGCAGTGCCGGCGGGTACAGCACCAGGGTGACCAGCGCCGCGAGGACGAGCAGCGGCAGCACCGGGAGCACCCGGGGCGCGGGCGCGGCGTCCGCCTCGGCCGGGGTGTGCTGCGCCCGCAACGCCTGGAAGGCGCGCAGCAGCACCATCGCCAGCATCCCGAAGATCACCGCGTTGATCCAGAAGGGCAATCCCTGCACCGCGGTGCGCAGCACCTGTCGTACGACGGACGCATCCCCACCCGGTGCCAGCGAGCCGGACTCCAGCCACGGGGTGTGCAGGGCCGACAGCTCGCCGACGGCCCCCAGCATGACCGACTTCGAGGAGGAGACCGGGACGAAGGCGTACAGCTCGGAGTTGCTGAGGGTGGCCTGCTCGGAGATCCAGCGGCCGAACAGCACCACTGGGGTGACGACGATGACGGCGAGCACCCCGACCTGCCACCAGTGGGGTTGCCAGGGGCCGGGCAGCTCCCAGCCCCTGCGTCTGAGGAGCAGCGCCAGCACGGCCGCGAGCACGAAGGCGCCGGCCGGCAGCGAGTGGACCACGGCGATGCTCGCGCCGAGGGCTGTGGCCGCGGCCAGCCACCAGAAACCGCGGCCGGTGAGCACCCACGACAACCCGCTCCAGGCGATCAGGGCGCCACAGAGCACGGCCGCGGCCTGGGGGTTGACGATGGTGCCGTAGAGCAGCATCCCGCTGGCGGAGGCCGGAGCGAGGGTGGCCGCCAGCAGCGGTGCGCCCCTGAGGCCGAGACGCCAGGCGCCGGCCAGGCACGCGAGGACGCCCGACAGGAAGACGATGGCGGCGTAGTGACGGTAGGTGTCGATGAACGGGGAGCCGCCGCCCAGGGCGCTCGCCACGGCGCGGTAGGCCTCACCGACGACGAAGTAGGTGGGGTAGTGGATGTACCCCGAGGTGTAGATGCCCGAGGGCAGCGAGTTGGGGCCGAGATCGGGGTGGTCGCACGGCGCCATCGCGGCGCCGGCCTCGTGGCCGACCCCGCACGCCCACTCGCGCACGACCGGCATCGACATCAGCGAGCCGCGATGCGGATAGGTGCCCTGGTGCACCCGTACCTGGGTGTCGAGGTGCATGTGCTCGTCGACGACGCTCATCGGGTGGCCGGCGCCGGCGTTGTGCCACATCGCGACGGCGAGCACGAGCAGGGTCGCCGCCAGGAGTGCGGGCACGAACGCGGTCCGTCGGTCGATCCGTGCCATGCGCCACCCCCTCGCCAGTGGCCGACAGCATTCGAAGGCTACCGCCGCGGGGCGGCCCGGGTCACTGGCGTGCTGGGTGGTCCGGACCGGGCGAGCGTCCCAGCGCGTGCGCGAGCAGCGTCCTCACCTGTCCCCGGTCGCGGCTGCGGAGGACGCCGGGCACCAGCGTCGCCGCGTGCAGGCGGCTGGTGACGTGCCAGCGCGCCGCGCGCCGCGCGCGGCGCCACCCGAGCTCGTCGAGGCGGGCCTCGACCTCGCGGTGGAAGCGCTCCTCGTCGCTGAACCGCTGGCCGTCGAACCGGGCGGTCGAGGACGCGCTGGCGTCGTGGCGGCGGTAGGTGAAGGAGACCTCGGGGTCGAGCACCAGGCCTCCCCCCGCGGTGATGACGTCCATGACGAGCGCGAGGTCGAGGATGACCGGGAGGTCCTGGCGGAACGGCCGCTCGGCGAGCACGTCGCCACGGAAGGCCAGCGACGGCCAGTAGAGCCAGTCCCCGTGCAGCAAGCCGGTCGCGAGCCGCTCGCCGCGCAGCAGCGTCGGTGTGGTGACGGACGGGCGCAGCCACGCCTTCACCCGCTCGGCCAGCCCGCGCACCTCGACGCCGTCCTCGTCGACCACCCGCACGCCCGGCTGGACCATGGCCGCCTCCGGGAACGCAGCGAACGCCTCCCGGACCCGCCGTACGTAGGAGGGGTGGAGCAGGTCGTCGCAGCCCGGGAAGGCAGCGAGCTCGTGGGCCACGAGGGTGCGGCAGCGCTCGAAGTTGCCGGTCACGCCGAGGTTGGTCTCGTTGCGGACGTAGGTGACGCGCGGGTCGGGGTGCCCGTCCCAGCGCTGTTGCGCGGTGGGGTCGGGGTAGCAGTCGTCGACGATGGTCAGCGCCCACCGGTCGTCGTCCTGCGCCAGCACGCTCTCGACCGTCTGGTCGAGCAGTGCCGGGTCACCCCAGTAGGGCACGAGCAGGTGCACGACCCCGTCGCGGGGGCCGGTGGCGGGCTCGCTCATTCGTGGCCGTCCGACCGTCCGTCGGGCCGGCCCTCCGTGCCGCCCTGCGGCCGCCCCCTCCTCGGGGCGTCCGGGTGCTGGAGCCGGTCGAGCTCGAGCCGGAGCACGGCCACCTCCTCGGCCAGGGTGCGGGTGCGCTCCTCGAGGCGGCCGAGGTCGGCGCTGTGCTGCAGCGACACCAGGAAGAGCAGCAGCCCACCGGCGAAGAAGGCCAGGTTGACCGGCAGGGCGACGCCGAGCGCGTCGGTGAGGGCGGCCAGGAGGCCCGGGAAGAGCGCGAGGACGAGGGCTGCGACGGCGATCAGGCTCCAGAGGAGCGCGTACTTCTCCCGCAGCCGTTGGCGGCGCATCATCTCGAACAGCGTGGCCAGGATGAGCACCGAGCCGATCAGGCCGAGGACCGTCGAGCTGCTCATGCGGCCGTCCCCGGCTCGCCGCGCGAGGCGTCGTACTGCTCGCGCGGGACGTTCGGCTCGACGGTGGCGGGCCAGCGGCGGACCAGGGCCAGGAACAACGCGACGACGGCTCGGACGAGGTAGATCGTGGCCCGGGCGGGCGACGCGCTCGCCTTGCCGCCGGTGCGCACCCGCATGTCGACGGGAACCTGGGTGACGACGTGGCCGGTCCGCATCGCGATGACGAGCGACTCGACCGTGTCGCCCAGGTACTCCGCCGGGTAGTGGGCGGCGAAGATGCGGATGGCGCGGGCATTGGCGGCGCGGAAGCCGGAGGTGACGTCGGTCAGCCTGGTGCCTGCCAGCCAGCTGAGCACCGTGGCGAGGAAGACCATCGCCCAGCGGCGTGGGCCGCGGACGCGGTAGGGATCGCCCTCGCGGGCGAAGCGGGCGCCGATGACGACGTCGGCTCCCTCGAGGGCGTCGAGCAGGGTCTGCACGTAGCGCGGGTCGTGCTGGCCGTCCGCGTCGACCTGTACGGCCATCTCGTAGCCGTGGCGCAGCGCGTAGCGGTAGCCCGCGCGCATCGCGCCACCGACGCCCAGGTTGAAGGGCAGCACGCAGACCTCGGCGCCCGCGGCGCGGGCCAGCTGCGCCGTACGGTCGCTGGACCCGTCGTCGACGACGAGGACGTCGAGGCTCGGGTTGGTCGCGAAGATCTCGGCGACCGTCGCGCCGATCGAGTCCTGCTCGTTCCAGGCCGGCACGATCGCGAGCGCGCGCGGTACGGCGGCAGGTGGCGGCATGCCCGAACCGTAGCAACGCGACGACCTGCTGCTGCTGTTGCCGGAACCGGGCTGTCAGGATGTGCCGGTGGTTTCTCGAGGAGAGCGCCTGCGGCAGGCGGCACGACGCACCCGACCGTGGCAGCGCCACCTCCTGCTGTTGGCCGCGTTCGCCCTGGTCGCCCTGCCCCTCGTGGCGACCAAGGCGGTCCAGCACCCGCAGCTCAGCGTGTTCGACGAGTGGCAGTACGCCGACCGCGTGCACCAGGTCATGGAGGGGGACCTCGTCATCCGCGACGGCGAGGAGATCTCCCGATGGGGTCAGCGGCTGCTGACCTGTCGCGGCATCGAGACGATCGTGCCGCCTGCGGACTGCCGTCCCGAGGAGAAGGTCCGCCACACCACCAACTCCGCGGCCTCCGACCCGCCGACGTACTTCTGGGCGACCGGAGCCGTCGCGAAGGTGGCGACCCTGACCGGCGTGGTCGACAACCAGGTGCTCGCCGGACGCCTGGTCGGGGTGCTGTGGGCGGCCATCGGCATGTGGTCGGTCTGGGTCCTGTCCCGGGCGGTGGGCGCGACCCGCGCCGCGTCGGCGACCGCGGCGGTCGCGGTGACGACGGTGCCGGTCTTCCTGATGCAGTACCACTACATGACCCCGCACGCGCTCGACGTCCCGGTCGGCGCCTTCGTCGCACTGGCGACGTTGAAGTTCCTGCGCCGCGACTGGCCGTGGTGGACCCTGGTGCTCGGCGGGTTGCTCGTCGCCTTCGTGAAGGGCACCAACCTGACGATCACGGTCGCGATGTGCCTGGCCATGCTCGTGCTCGCGCTCTGGCCCTCGGACCGCTTCGCACGACCGCTGCGGAAGCGAGCCGCGGTCGGCTGCCTCGTGCTCGGGGCCAGCTCGGTCGTCCTCACGGCCGTCTGGCTGGTGGTCGTCGGTGCGATGCGCTTCGCCGAGGTGGCCCCGCCCGGTGACTACGCGGCGACGTCGCTGGACCCGGCCTCGCTCATGCTCGACAGCACCCGCTTCGTCGGACCCGTCGTCGGCCACGGCACCGTCCTGCTCGGCACCATGCTGATGGCCGCGCTCACCGGCTCGGCCCTGGCCGTCTGGGGTGGGAACGGCCACCGGGACGCCCCGCTGCTGCGCCCCCTGGCGGCGGGCTACGTCGTCGGTGCGATCGTCTCGCCCATCGTGCTCGTGGTGCTCGTCTTCGTCAGCTCCGACCAGTACGTCCCCATCCAGTACCGGTACGGCCTGGCCCTGTGGCCGCTCGGCCTGGCGCTGGCGGCCTGGCTGCTGCTGCGCACCCGCACCGCGCTCGTCGCGTCCTGGGTGGTGCTCGCGGCGTACGTCGTGCTGCCGTGGTGGCTCGAGCTCGTCCCGGTCAACTTCTGAGCCGACCCCGCCGACTTCAGGGAGCCCGCGGCACGGCACTACCGTTCAGCCGTGCCCCAGCAGCAACCCGAGCAGCAGGCCCCGCCCGTCCAGCGCCTCCGCGTGCGCTACGCCAAGCGCGGGCGCATGCGCTTCACCAGCCACCGTGACTTCAGCCGCGCCTTCGAGCGTGCCGTCTTCCGGGCACGGGTGCCGATGGCGTACTCCTCCGGCTTCAACCCGCACCCGCGCATCTCGTACGCCGGCGCGGCCCCGACGGGGTCGGCGAGCGAGGCGGAGTACCTCGAGCTCGCCCTCGCCGAGGTCGTCGTGCCGGCCGACGTCCACGCCATGCTCGACGAGGCGCTCCCGCCGGGCCTGGACGTCCTCGAGGTCGTCGAGTCGCCCGGCGGGTCGCTGGCCGACCTGCTGCAGGCCAGTCGGTGGCAGATCGCGCTGAGCGCCGACCACTCCGCCGTGACGGACGCCGTGGCCCGCTTCCTCGACGCCGACGAGGTGCTGGTGGAGCGGATGACCAAGAAGGGGATGCGTGAGTTCGACGCCCGCGGAGCGGTCCTCTCCCTCGGTGTCGCGCCGACCGACGAGGCCGCTGCAGGGCGTACGACGATCGACGTGGTGCTGCGCCACGGCACCCCGGCCGTCCGCCCGGACGACGTCCTGCGCGGGCTCGAGGCCGTGGCGGGACTGGCCGCGGGGGAGGCGCCGCTGATGACCCGCCTGGCACAGGGCCCGCTGGGGGAGTCGGACCAGGTCGGCGACCCGCTGGCGGATCGGGCATAGGGCCACTCGGGTCCCGGTGTGCGATACTCGCCACGTTCGACGACCTGACCACCGTCGGGATCCGTCGAGCCGACGACGTTCTCGCCGGCCGCACCAGCGGTCGGCACCCCGGGTGGGTGGACGTCACCGGACCGCGACGCGGCCACAGGAGTCGGTGACAGCGACTCGCAGTGGCCCGGCGACCGCGGCGGGTGGCGCACCGGCCGTCCGGAGACGCACCCGCGGAGGGGGTCGCCGCCACAGAAGCTTTGCGTCCTCGCCGATCGCCACGCGAGAGGGGCGGACGCCGTATCGGCACCGTCTCGGTGCCCGAGGAGCACCACATGCTCAGTGATGACCAGAACGACCAGCCCGAGCGCACCGAGTCGGGATCGCCGACGACGGAGGCCGCGAGCCAGCCCGCTGAGGCGGCAGCGCCCGTCGTGACACGACGTACCCGCAAGGCGCCGGCGAAGAAGGCCGCCGCCGCGCCCGCTGCGGACGCCCCGGGCGACAACCCGGCCGACGCCTCCGACGCCGCCGCGACGGGAGCCGGCGACGAGGCCCCGGTCGTACGCAAGACCGCCTCGCGTCGGGCGCCCGCCAAGAAGGCGCCGGCCCGCAAGAGCACCGCGAAGAAGGCTGCTGCCGCCCCGGAACCCGACTCGTCCCCGGAGCCCGACGCCGCCGCCGAGACTGCGACCGGCCCGACCGACGAGACCGCCGCCCCGGCCAGGAAGACCGCGGCCAGGAAGGCCGCCGCCAAGGCGCCGGCGAAGAAGACCGCCGCCAAGCGCACCGCCAAGAAGGCCGCGGCGGCGCCCGAGCAGGCGGCTGCCGATCCGGGGACGACTCCGACCCCGACCCCGACCCCGACCGCGGACGAGGCCGCCCCGACCGCGGAGGCGCCGGCTGCCGACGCCGCCACCGGGCACGCGGTGCTGTTCCAGGCGCCCGTCGTCACGACGACCACCCGCCGCACGCGCAAGAAGGCCGCGCCCGTTCCGGTCGAGACCGCTCCGGGCGACGCCGAGGTGGAGGAGTCCGGGGAGCCCGCTGACGCCGTTCCGGCTCCGGCGAAGAAGGCGGCCGCGAAGAAGTCAGCTGCGAAGAAGTCCGCCTCCGACAGGCCGGCCAGGAAGAAGTCCGGCAAGAAGGCCGCCGCCGTCGAGGACGCACCCGTCGCCGACGAGGACGAGGAGGCCGCCGCGGCCCTCGCCGCGGCCGACGCCTCCGCCGACGTGACCGAGGACGCCGACACCCCGTCCGAGCCCGACGCCGCCTCCGAGGGCGAGTCCCAGGCCGACTCCGAGTCCGCTGAGTCCACCGAGGCCGACACCGAGAGTGACGGGGAGGGCGGCTCCGGCCGTCGTCGGCGCCGCCGTGGCGGCCGCCGCCGCCGCAAGTCGGGCGAGGGCAACGGCGAGGGTGAGGCGACCGAGATCGGTGCGGCCGACACGGCCGACGACTCCGAGGGCACCGCGAGCGCCGGGCCGGCGGACGGGGACTCCGACGCCTCCGACGGTTCCGGCGAGGGCTCGTCGCGCCGTCGTCGCCGGCGGCGCCGCGCGGGCGAGGAGGGCTCCTCCGACGAGGGCGACCCGAACACCGTGACCCGGGTCCGCAAGGGCCGTTCGGCCGAGGACCAGATCACCGCCGTCTCCGGCTCCACCCGCCTCGAGGCGAAGAAGCAGCGTCGCCGCGAGGGCCGCGAGGCCGGCCGGCGGCGGGCGCCGATCGTGAGCGAGGCCGAGTTCCTCGCCCGCCGCGAGTCGGTCGAGCGGGTGATGGTGATCCGTCAGCGCCGCGACCTCACCCAGATCGGCGTGCTCGAGGACAAGGTCCTCGTCGAGCACTACGTCGCCCGCGAGTCGCAGACGTCCCTCATCGGCAACGTCTACCTCGGCCGGGTCCAGAACGTCCTCCCGTCCATGGAGGCCGCCTTCATCGACATCGGCAAGGGTCGCAACGCGGTCCTCTACGCCGGTGAGGTCAACTGGCAGGCGCTCGGCCACAAGGAGGGCCAGCCCCGCAAGATCGAGTCGGTGCTCTCGAGCGGTCAGATGGTGCTCGTGCAGGTCACCAAGGACCCGGTCGGCCACAAGGGCGCCCGCCTGACCAGCCAGGTCAGCCTCGCCGGCCGCTTCCTCGTCTACGTCCCGGACGGCACCACGTCCGGCATCTCGCGCAAGCTGCCCGACACCGAGCGCAGCCGCCTGAAGACGCTCCTGAAGGAGATCGTCCCCGACACCGCCGGCGTCATCGTGCGCACCGCGGCCGAGGGCGCGAGCGAGGAGGAGCTGACGCGCGACGTCGAGCGCCTCAAGGCCCGCTGGGAGGACATCGAGAAGAAGGCGACCCACAAGGGGTCCGGCCCGCAGCTGCTCTACGGGGAGCCCGACCTGACCCTCAAGGTCGTGCGTGACCTGTTCACCGAGGACTTCGCCAAGCTCGTCATCGAGGGCGACGACGCCTGGGACACCGTCCACGGCTACGTCGAGTCGGTCGCACCTGACCTCGCCGAGCGTCTCGAGAAGTTCGAGCGCGGCGCGACCGGCGGCGACGTGTTCGCCACCTACCGGATCGACGAGCAGATCCACAAGGGACTGGACCGCAAGGTCTGGCTGCCGTCGGGCGGCTCGCTGATCATCGACCGCACCGAGGCGATGACCGTCGTCGACGTCAACACCGGCAAGTTCACCGGCTCCGGCGGCAACCTCGAGGAGACGGTCACCAAGAACAACCTCGAGGCAGCCGAGGAGATCGTGCGCCAGCTCCGGCTGCGCGACATCGGCGGCATCATCGTGGTCGACTTCATCGACATGGTGCTCGAGTCCAACCGTGACCTCGTGGTCCGACGGCTCGTCGAGTGCCTCGGTCGCGACCGCACCCGCCACCAGGTCGCCGAGGTGACCTCGCTCGGCCTCGTGCAGATGACCCGCAAGCGGATCGGCACCGGCCTGCTCGAGGCGTTCAGCGAGAACTGCGAGCACTGCCACGGACGCGGCGTGGTCATCAAGGACCAGCCGGTGGACCCGGACGCCCGCTCGGACGAGGGCGAGGGCCGCCGCAGCAACCGCCGCCGCGGCCGTCGTGGCTCGGGCAGCGACGACTCCGGCAACGGAGGCGGCAACGGTGGCGGCAACGGGGGCGGCAAGCCGGCCGAGCACCACGCTCCCTCGCCGAAGGACGTGGCCGCGATGGCGCGCCACGAGAAGCCCGCCGACGAGGAGGCTCCGGTGGAGACGCCGGCGCACGAGGCACAGGCCGAGGCCCCGGTCGAGACCCCGGTCGAGACCGCGGTCGAGATCCCGGAGCAGGAGGTCCCGGAGCAGGAGACCCCGTCCGAGGCCGCCGCCGAGGCCGCCGAGGCCCCGGTCGAGGCTCCCGCCGCGGACGCGCCCGCCGAGGAGCCCGCGGAGCCGGAGAAGCCCCAGGTGGTGACGCGCACGCGTCGTCGCTCCGCCAGCCGGCCCGCGGGTCCGCCGTCGGCCGCGCCGGCCGGTGACGTCGCCGCCACGGAGCCCCCCACCGCCGTGTCGGCCGTGACGGCCGTCGACGGTCAGGGGGACGAGCGTCCGGACGCCGCGTCCGGTGGCCCCGGCGAGCCGCCGACCGTCGAGCACGTCCCGATCAAGAAGAAGGGCTCGCGCAAGCGATGAGTCCTCGGGAGCGGGTGGCCGACCTCGTTTTGCCCGGTCGGCACCCGATCCCGTAGTCTTGACCCTCGGTGTTCGACACACCACCCCTACGCGCCCGCCCCGCGGCGTACTCGCCCGATCCTGAGGCGGTGTCGTGCGTAGGCCCAGTTCGAAGTCCTTTGAGTTTTCGCAGTCTGACGAGGAGAGTGAGTCGCCGTGTACGCAGTCGTGCGCGCTGGCAGCAAGCAGCAGAAGGTTGCCGTGGGCGACGTCATCAACATCGACAAGACCGAGGCCGCCCAGGGTGACACCCTCACGCTTCCGGTCGTCATGGTCGTCGACGGCGAGAAGGTCACCGCGACCGGTCTCGACAAGGCGTCCGTGACCGTCGAGGTCACCGGTGCCGCCAAGGGCCCGAAGATCGTCATCCAGAAGTACAAGAACAAGACCGGCTACAAGAAGCGCCAGGGTCACCGCCAGAAGTACACCCAGGTCAAGGTCACCGACATCTCCCTCTGAGCGCTCGCTCGAGGTCGACCAAGTCTCTTCAGAAGGACTGAACAATGGCTCACAAGAAGGGTGCTGCGAGCACCAAGAACGGTCGTGACTCCAACGCGCAGCGCCTCGGCGTGAAGCGCTTCGGCGGCCAGGTCGTCGGCGCCGGCGAGATCATCGTCCGCCAGCGCGGCACGCACTTCCACCCGGGCACCGGCGTGGGTCGCGGCGGCGACGACACCCTCTTCGCCCTGCAGGCCGGCGCCGTCGAGTTCGGCACCCGCCGCGGTCGCAAGGTCGTCAACGTCGTTCCTGGCGAGTGACGTCACCGCGACACTGATCCACTTCTGCGAAGGGCGTCCCCGACTCGGGGGCGCCCTTCGTGGTTTCGAGGCCCGCGCCTCGACCACCGAGAGCACCTGAGCAAAGGAACACCATGGCCATCCCCACGTTCGTCGACCAGGCCACGCTGCACCTCGCGGCCGGACGGGGTGGCAACGGAGTGGCCTCGGTCAAGCGCGAGAAGTTCAAGCCCCTCGGTGGCCCCGACGGCGGCAACGGTGGTCAGGGCGGGTCGATCATCCTGCAGGTCGACACGAGCGTCACGACCCTCGTCGACTACCACCACAGCCCCAAGCGTCGCGCCGACAACGGCGGCCAGGGTGCCGGGGACCACAAGAACGGCGGCAACGGCAAGGACCTGGTCCTGACCGTCCCCGACGGCACCCTCGTCAAGGACGAGCACGGCGCCGTGCTGGCCGACCTCGTCGGCCACGGCACGACCCTCGTCGTCGCCCAGGGCGGTCGCGGTGGCCTCGGCAACGCCGCCCTCGCGTCCTCCAAGCGCAAGGCCCCCGGGTTCGCGCTGCTGGGTGAGCCCGGCGACGAGCTCGTCGTACGCCTCGAGCTGAAGGTCGTGGCCGACATCGGGCTCGTCGGCTTCCCGAGCGCCGGCAAGTCCTCGCTGATCGCCGCGATCTCGCGAGCCCGGCCCAAGATCGCCGACTACCCGTTCACCACCCTCATCCCCAACCTCGGTGTCGTCACCGCCGGCGAGACGACCTTCGTGGTCGCCGACGTGCCGGGCCTGATCGAGGGTGCGGCGGAGGGCCGGGGCCTCGGCCACGACTTCCTGCGCCACATCGAGCGCTGCGCCGCGCTGGTGCACGTCGTCGACACCGCCTCGATCGAGCCCGGCCGCAACCCGCTCGACGACCTGGACGTCATCGAGGGCGAGCTCGCCCGCTACGGCGGCCTGGAGGACCGGCCCCGGCTGGTCGCCCTCAACAAGGTCGACGTCCCGGACGGCCAGGACATCGCGGACATGGTGGTCGAGGAGCTCCGCGGCCGCGACCTGCGGGTCTTCGAGGTCAGCGCCGCCTCAGGTGCCGGCCTGCGCGAGCTCACGTTCGCCATGGCCGAGATCGTCGAGGCGTCCCGCGAGGCCGCACCCGAGGCCGAGCCGCAGCGGATCGTGCTCCGACCCCGGGCCGTCGACGGCGGTGACGACTTCGACGTCGTCGCGACCGACGAGGGCTGGCGCGTGCGCGGCACCAAGCCGGAGCGGTGGGTGCGCCAGACCGACTTCAGCAACGAGGAGGCCGTGGGCTTCCTCGCCGACCGCCTCAACCGGCTCGGCGTCGAGCTCAAGCTCGCCCAGATGGGCGCCCAGGAGGGCGACGCGGTCCTCATCGGCAGCGACGCCAACTCGGTCGTCTTCGACTTCAAGCCCAGCATCGAGGCCGGCGCCGAGATGCTCGGTCGCCGTGGTGAGGACGAGCGGCTGCGCGAGGACCGCCCGGCCCGTGCCCGTCGCCGCGACATCGACGAGGCGATGGAGACGAAGGCGGAGGAGGAGGCCCGTGCCGACGTGGCCCGCCGCCTCGACGAGAGCCGGAGGAAGAAGGGCCCCAACCGCAGCTCGGGCAGCTCCGGGGTGGGACCGATGGCCTACGAGATCGGCAGCAAGGACGACCCCGACTGGGACGGCAGTGACGACTGAGCGCTCGGCCGCCCGGCTGGGACTGGTCGCCGGTGCGCGACGCATCGTCGTCAAGGTCGGGTCGTCGTCGCTCACCACCGCCGCGGGCGGGATCGACCCCGCTCGCGTACGCCAGCTGGTGGAGGTCCTCGCCGCCGTCCGCGACGGAGGGGCCGAGCTCGTGCTGGTCTCGTCGGGCGCCATCGCGGCCGGCCTGGCACCGCTCGGGCTGACGAAGCGTCCGCGCGGCCTCGCCGCACAGCAGGCAGCCGCCTCCGTGGGGCAGGGGCTGCTGGCCCACCGCTACCAGGAGGAGTTCGCCTGGCACGGGATCGTCACGGGCCAGGTCCTCCTCACGGTCGACGACGTCACGCGGCGCGCGCACTACCGCAACGCCCACCAGACCTTCGCCAAGCTGCTGGAGCTCGGAGTCGTCCCGATCGTCAACGAGAACGACACCGTCGCCACCTCAGAGATCCGCTTCGGCGACAACGACCGGCTGGCGGCGCTGGTGGCCCACCTCGTGCACGCCGACCTGCTGGTCCTGCTGTCCGACGTCGACGGGCTCTACGACGGCCCGCCGTCGCGTCCCGGTGCGCGGCTGGTCCCGGTGGTGCGCTCCGAGGAGGACCTCGCCTCGGTGACCGTCGGGGCCGCAGGCGCGGCCGGCGTCGGCACCGGTGGCATGACCACCAAGGTCGACGCCGCCCGGATCGCGACGGGCGCCGGGATCGACGTCCTGCTGACCTCGGCCGAGCAGGCGGCGGCCGCGCTCGCCGGCGCCGAGGTCGGGACGCACTTCGAGGCGACCGGCAAGCGTCGTCCGACCCGGTTGCTGTGGCTGGCGCACGCCACGTCCGGGCAGGGCACGCTGACCCTGGACCGTGGCGCGGTGCGAGCCGTCGTCGAGCGTCGTGCCTCTCTGCTCGCGGCCGGCGTGACCGCTGTCGACGGCGCCTTCGTCGCGGGGGATGCCGTCGACCTGCTCGACCCGGACGGCGCCGTCGTGGGTCGCGGGCTCGTCAACTTCGACGCCGACGAGCTGCCCGCCCTCCTGGGTCGTTCGACCAGCGAGCTCAAGGAGGCGTTGGGCTCGGCCTACGAGCGTGAGGTCATCCACCGCGACGACCTCGTCCTGCTCTAGGGGTCAGTCGCTCGCGAGCACCTCGTCCAGCTCGTCCATGGTGTTGTTGAATGCGCCGGCCAGGTCGACGTCGTAGGCGTCGGCGAGCGTGAGGATGCTCCAGAGGCAGTCGGCCAGCTCGTGGGCGAGCGCCTCGTCGAGGTCCTCGCGGGGGCGCACTCCAGCCTTGCCCTGGACCAGCTTCGCGAGGTCGCCGACGTCGCCCAGGAACCCCAGCATGACCTCCTCGGTGGTCCACGACCGGCCGTAGGCCGAGGCCTCGGCCTCGGCGTACCTCGCGCGCACCGCCCGGGCCCGCTGCTGCATCTGCTGGAAGTCCATGGCGCGATCCTGCCTCAGGCCGCGCGCGCCCAGGCGAGTGCGTGCGCGCTCAGCTCCCTGGTCGAGAGACCGAGCTCGCGGCGCACGACGTCCTCGGTTTGGGCCCAGGAGAAGAAGCGGGCCGTGCGGAAGGTGCGGACGAGGTCCCACAGCACGGCCTCGCCCCTCGTGGTGGCGACGTAGTCGCACACCAGGGCCGCGAGGTTGTAGCTCAGGGTGGGGTCGCCCGCGTAGAAGCGCCGGGTCGGCTCGAGCCGGCGTGGGGACGCGGCGCCGAGCTGGTAGGCGGCGATCTGTTGGCGTTGGACGACAGGCATGGTCGAGCGGGCGACGTACTCGGCGGCGCCCTCCTTCAACCAGACGGGGGAGCGGTCGTCGGTGGCGCCCAGCGCGACGTGGGCCAGCTCGTGGCGGAACACCAGGCCGCGGCTGAGGACGTCACCGACGACGTCGGGGTTGACCGCGAACCGGTAGGCGGCCACCCGACCACCCGGACGCGCCAGCACGGGGAACGCCACGCCGGCGGTCTGGTTGACCGTCATGCCGCTCATCTCGGCGATGGCGGTGGTGTCGGAGGTGCCGTACGCGACGAAGCGGCCCGACCAGTCGGGGAAGTGGCGCTCGACGACCGCCGTGGCGTCGGCGAGGTCGGACATGACGTAGTCGGCGTGCGGGCTGGTGTCCTCGTCGAAGACCGCGAGGATGCCGCCGGAGCGGCGCACCTCGATGTGGGCGAGGTCCCACGGAGCCGGGATCCAGCCGTTGACCAGGTCGACCTGCTCGTCGCGGTCGTCGGTCAGCAGCACGTCGCCGTCGCGGTGCACGAACGTCCACGTCATCAGGTCCGTGACGGGGCGGCTGTCGAAGCCGCGGAGCCGCATCGTGAAGTCCACGGGGAGCCGCAGCTCGCCGTCCTCGAAGTCGTCGGCCAGGGCGTCCTCCTCGCCGAGCTCGAACGACACGTCGCTCACCGGCAGGCGGCTGAGGTTGTCGAACCACCGGGCCTGGGTCGCCGAGAAGCCGAGCTCGTCGGGGTCGACGGTGGCGAGGAACGCCTCGCGGTCGCCGTCGGCCAGCGCCCGCTCGCGCTCGTCGAGGAGTGCGAGTGCCTGCTCGCGCAGCGACTCGTCACTCCCGGCTGCCGTCGCCGACCGCGCAGGACCGCCCGCTGCCGGGGACACGTCCGACGGCCGGCCGCCCGCCTCGCACGCGAGGGTCGGCAGCAGCAGGAGGCAGGCGAGCCAGGCCCGGGAGACGCGCACGGTGGGAGCCTAGGTCTGAAGGTGGCCACGCGGGGCCGGTTGGCGCAGGTCGGCCCCGTAGGCTTGGCAGGTCATGAACCAGCCGCTCGTCTACCTCGACCACGCCGCGACCACGCCGATGCTCCCGGTCGCCGTCGAGGCGATGACGCGCCAGCTCACCGGCGTGGGCAACGCGAGCTCGCTGCACGCCTCCGGACGCGGCGCCAGGCGGGTGGTGGAGGAGTCCCGGGAGACCATCGCGGGCGTGATCGGCGCCCGCCCCGGTGACGTCGTCTTCACCTCCGGCGGCACCGAGTCCGACAACCTCGCGCTCAAGGGGATCTTCTGGGCGCGCCGGGCGGAGGACCCGCGTCGTACGCGCATCCTGTCCACCGCCATCGAGCACCACGCAGTCCTCGACCCCCTGCACTGGCTCGCGGAGAGCGACGGCGCGGAGGTCGAGCTGCTCCCGGTGTCGACCCAGGGCGTGCTCGACCTCGAGTCGCTCAGGGACTCGGTCGCCAGGGACCCGGAGTCGGTCGCGCTGATCTCGGTCATGTGGGCCAACAACGAGGTCGGCTCGCTGCAGCCGGTCGACGAGGTCGTCGCCATCGCCGCCGAGCACGGCATCCCGGTGCACACCGATGCGGTCCAGGCCCTGGGCCAGGTGCCGGTGGACTTCGCCGCGTCGGGCGTGGACGCGCTCACCTTCACCGGCCACAAGGTGGGCGGCCCCTACGGAGTGGGCGCCCTCGTCGTACGCCGAGACCTGGCGGTGAGCGCCCTGGTGCACGGCGGCGGGCAGGAGCGCGACATCCGCAGCGGCACCCTGGACGTCCCGGCGATCGCCAGCCTCGCGGCCGCCGTCGAGGAGTCGGTCAAGCACCAGCACGAGCACGCGGTGCGCGTCGCGGCCCTGCGCGACGACCTCGTGCGCCGCGTGATCGAGGTCGTGCCCGACGCCCACCTGCACGGTGCGTCGGCCGGGCCCCAGCGGCTCCCGGGCAACGCCCACCTCGGCTTCCCCGGCTGCGAGGGCGACTCGCTGCTGATGCTGCTCGACGCCCGCGGCATCGAGTGCTCCACCGGCTCGGCCTGCTCGGCGGGCGTGCCCCAGCCCTCCCACGTCCTCCTCGCCATGGGCTGCGACGCCGACCAGGCGCGGCACTCGCTCCGGTTCTCCCTGGGCCACACCACCACCCCCGACGACATCGACGCCCTGGTCGAGGCGATCGGCCCGGTGGTCGAGCGCGCCCGGGCAGCCAAGGCGCGCTGAGGACGGCTGGGGTCAGGGATGAAGGTCGTCGCCGCGATGTCGGGCGGGGTGGACTCCGCCGTCGCGGCTGCCCGCGCCGTCGAGGCCGGTCACGAGGTGACCGGCGTGCACCTCGCCCTCAGCCGCAACCCGGCGTCGTACCGCTCGGGCGCACGCGGGTGCTGCACCATCGAGGACAGCAACGACGCGCGCCGCGCGGCCGACGTCATCGGCATCCCGTTCTACGTCTGGGACCTGTCCGACCGCTTCCACGAGGACGTCGTGGAGGACTTCATGGACGAGTACGCCGCCGGCCGCACGCCCAACCCGTGCCTGCGGTGCAACGAGAAGATCAAGTTCGCGGCCGTGCTCGACCGGGCGCTCGCCCTCGGCTTCGACGCGGTGGCCACCGGCCACTACGCGCAGCTGCGCACCGGGGCCGACGGCCTGATCGAGATGCACCGGGCGGCCGACCACGGGAAGGACCAGTCCTACGTGCTCGGCGTGCTCGACCAGGAGCAGCTGCGGCACTCGCTCTTCCCGCTCGGCGACACCGACAAGCCCGCCGTACGCCGTGAGGCGGAGGCGCGTGGCCTGCTGGTCGCCGACAAGCCAGACTCCCACGACATCTGCTTCGTCGCCGACGGCGACAACGCCGGCTGGCTGCGCGAGAAGCTGGGCGACCGCGCGCCCAACCACGGGGGCGACATCGTCGACGCGACCACCGGCGAGACAGTCGGCAGCCACACCGGCACCTACGGCTTCACCATCGGCCAGCGCCGCGGCCTCCGGCTCGGCGTGCCCGCCGCCGACGGCAAGCCGCGGTTCGTGCTCGACATCGAGCCGGTCAGCGGCACGGTCACGGTCGGTCCGCGCGAGCGCCTGGCGGTCGACCGCATCGAGGGCATCCGGCCGCGCTGGTGCGGCACCGTCCCCGAGCGGGTCGAGGGCACCGTGCAGCTGCGCGCCCACGGCGCGGAGCACCGGGCGGTCGTCGTCGTGTCCGGCGACCGGGTGGGGATCGACCTCGTCGACCCGGCCGAGGGCATCGCGCCCGGCCAGGCCGCGGTGATCTACGACGGCACCCGGGTCGTCGGCTCGGCGACCATCGGGTCCACGCGCCGCGTCGAGGCCCCCGCGTGATCGTGTCGTCGACGCTGGCCGACCGGGCCGGTGCGCTGCTCGGCCCGCGCCACACGTCCTACGTCGTCGCGCTCGTGACCCCAGCCGGTGCCGAGGTCGGTGCGGTCGGGGCCGACGAGCATGCGGACGTCGAGCTCGGCTCGGTGAGCAAGGGCATCACGGGGTTCCTGTGGCGCGATGCGCTCGCGCGGGCCGAGGTCGCGCCGGACGCGGCGCTCGGCGACCACCTCGACGTCCCGCTCCACGTGTCCGGCATCCGACTGGCTGCTCTGGCCACGCACACCTCGGGCCTGCCCCGCCTCGCGGGCGGCTCCGAGATGGTGCGCCGCACCTGGGAGCTGTGGCGCGGCGGTCGCAACCCCTACCGCGAGGACGTCGCGGGCCTGCTGACGCAGCTCGAGGGCGTGAAGGTGGGCAAGCCGAAGGCGGCCTACTCCAACCTCGGCTTCGAGCTGCTCGGGCACGCGGTCGCGAGCGCGGCGGGGCGGCCGTACGCCGACCTCGTGGCCGAGCGCGTCACCGGGCCGCTGGGGATGGTCGACACCTACGTGCCCACCTCCGCCGAGCAGGTGCGCGAGGGCGCGGTCGCACCCCGCAACCGCTCCGGGCGCGTCGTCGAGCCCTGGGCCGACGAGGCGGTCGCACCCGCCGGGGGAGTGCGCGCGTCGGCCGCGGACCTGGCGCTCCTGCTCCGGGCGATGCTCGACCGCACGGTGGCCGGGGCCGACGCGATGGACGCGGTCGCGCCCTTCGTCGGCCCGATGCGCATCGGCGCCGGCTGGCTGACCGGGCCGCTCCTGCGACGCACCGTGACCTGGCACAACGGCGGCACCGGCGGCTTCCGGTCCTTCGTCGGGATCGACCGTGACCACGGGGTCGGCGTGGCGCTCGTCAGCGCGTCCACCCGCTCGGTCGACCGTGCGGCGACGCGACTGCTGGCCGAGGCCGGTGATCCCGCATGACGCGTGCCACCGGAGTGGGCTCGATGCCGGGGGCCACCGACGCCGACCACGCCGAGGCGACCCGACTCGTCCTCGGCGAGCTGCCCGACCTCCCGCACGTGCCCGAGGTGCCCGGTCGGGGTGTCACGGCGGCGATGACCGGCCGCGGCCTCGCCGTCGTGGAGGGGCTCGGGGCCGACCTGCAGCCGGCCGGGTGGCGGCTGACCGACGCCAGCGGGGTCGACCATCGACGTGCGCGGTCACTGCTCGCCCAGGACCTCGACACCGTCGAGGAGCTGGCGCAGGACTACGCCGGCGCGTTCAAGACCCAGGCCGCCGGGCCGTGGACCCTGGCCGCCACCGTCGAGAAGCCGCGCGGCGACAAGGTGCTCGCCGACCACGGCGCCCGCCGCGAGCTCGCGCAGGCCCTCGCCGAGGGTGTCCGCACGCACCTCGAGGACCTGCGCCGGCGGCTGCGCGGCGTCGACCGCTGGATCGTGCAGGTCGACGAGCCGGCGCTGGCCGCCGTCGTGGCCGGCCAGGTGCCGACCGCCAGCGGCTACGGCCGGCACCGCAGTATCGACCTCCCGGAGGCGTCGGCGCACCTTGAGTGGGTCGTCGCGGCGATCGTCGAGGCGGGCGGCGAGGCGTGGGTGCACTCCTGCGCGCCGCAGACGCCGTGGTCGCTGGTCGCCGGGACCGGGGTGCACGGACTGTCCGCCGACCTCGACATGCTCGGCCCGGCCGATCTCGACACGTTCGCGGAGGCGCTCGAGTCGGGCCGCACCGCCGCGCTCGGCGTCGTACCGTCCACGGCGCCGGCCGCCGACGCGTCCGACGCGCGCACCACCGAGCGGGTGCAGCGGTGGCTCGACATGCTCGGCCTCGACCCCGACGGCGTCGGCGAGCAGCTCGTCGTCACGCCGACCTGTGGTCTCGCCGGAGCGTCGCAGGCGTGGGCGGGCAGGGCCGTCCGCCTCTCCGCGGCGGTCGCCCGGAACCTCTGACCCGGTCGACCGCCGCGGATCGCTCAGTGGACCCCGACGCCCTCGGGTGCCTCGTCGGTCGCGAGCTCCTCGTGGCGGACGTCGAGGAAGATCCAGACGATCGCGGACGCGGCCAGCATCATCAGCGAGCCGACGAGGAACGCGTGGGTCGCACCGTCGGCGAACCCGACGAGCCCGGCCAGCGAGCCGACCTGGTCCGCGGACATCTGGCCCTGGGCAGCCGCACCGATCTGCGGCGCGACCTCCTCGGCGCGGGCCGAGGAGAAGTGCAGCGCCACGGTGCTGAGGGTGGCCAGGCCGAGCGCGCCACCGACCTGCTGCATCGTGTTGAGCACGCCGGACCCGATGCCGGAGTCCTGGGCCCGCAGGCGGTGGACGGCGACCAGCGTGAGCGGCACGAAGTTGAGGCCCATGCCGAAGGCCATCAGCACGACGTAGGGCAGGACGTGGGTCCAGTAGCTGACGTCGTCGCCGAGGTTGCCGGCGGTCACCGCCTGGATCATGCCGGACGCGCTGTCGGGGACCGTGAGCCGGCTGAAGCCGTAGAGGGCGGCCGCCGAGAGCAGTGTGCCGACGCCGGAGAGGATGCGCGGGTCGACGTGGCTGATCAGCTTGGACGCGGTCGTGGCCGAGATGATCATCGCCACCGAGAACGGCAGGAACGCCACGCCGGTGTGCAGCGGGGAGTAGCCCACGACGAGCTGGATGAAGAGCGACAGGAAGAAGAACATCGCGAACATCGCGGCCGGGACGATCATCATGACCGCGAAGGCGGCCGCGCGGTTCTTGCTCGCGAAGATGCGGAACGGCAGCAGGGGGTGGTCGACGCGCGACTCGATGATGAGGAAGAGGGCGAGCAGGGCGACGCCGAGGGCCAGGCTGAGGACGGTGCTGGTGGCGTCCCAGCCGTACTCCTGCTGGCCGGCACGGCTCAGGCCGAAGACGATCGCGAGCAGGCCGGCGGTGCCGGTGATGGCGCCGGGGACGTCGAGCTGGCCCTCGTGGCGCTCGGACTCGTCGAAGAACCGGGGGGCGAACAGCGCCGCGCCGATGCCGATCGGCACGACGATGAGGAAGGTGTAGCGCCAGCCGGCGATGCCGAGGGGGGAGTCGAGGCCCGTGAGCCAGCCGCCGAGGATCAGGCCGACGGCGGCACCGATGCCCGCCATGGCGGCGTAGACCGCGAACGCGCGGTTGCGCTCCTTGCCCGCCGGGAAGGTGGTGGCGATCAGCGCCAGGGCGGCGGGCGAGGCCAGCGCCGCGCCGAGGCCCTGGAAGGCCCGCGCACCGAGGAGCATCGCCTCGTCCTGCGCGGCGCCGCCCACGAGCGAGGCGACGGCGAAGAGCAGCACACCCGCCATGAAGATGCGGCGGCGGCCCATCAGGTCGGCCAGGCGACCCCCGAGCAGCAGGAAGCCGCCGAAGGTGAGGGCGTAGCCGGTGACGATCCACTGCAGGTTGGCCTGGTCGATGGAGAGGTCGGTGCCGATGTAGGGGAGGGCGATGTTGGCGATGGTGCTGTCGAGCACCACCATCAGCTGCGCGAGCGAGATGAGCACGAGTGCCCAGCGCAGCCGCTTGTGCTGCTCGGGGGTCACCTCGTCGGCAACCAGGGTGCTGTCGGTCATGGAACGTCCTTCGTGATGGTGGTGCAGGTCGAGTCGAGCAGAGGGGTCCGACAGCGGTGCCGGACGTGGTGGGTCAGTCGGTGGAGGGCGCGGGTCCCCGGAGCGCTGCGGGCAGGATGACCTCGTCGAGCACCCGGCCGACGAGCTCGGGCGTGACGGCGTCGCCGAGCAGGAAGGCCCGGTGCAGGACGATCCCGGCGAGCGACGGGGCGAGGATCGAGATGTCGGTGTCGGGGTGGACCTCTCCGCGCTCACGGGCCCGTTCGTAGATCGCACGCGAGGCCGCGACCTTGGGAGCGATGAAGTCGCGGCGGTAGACCTCCGCGAACTCGGGGTCCCGCCCCATCGCGGTGACCACGGCGGACAGGACGGTCTGCGCGATGGGGTCGTTGAGGCCGCCGGTCCCGCAGTAGGCGGCGAGCAGGTCGCCGCGCAGGGTGCCCGTGTCCGGCACCACCGCGTCACCCTTGTGCGCCATGATCGCGGCCACCACGAGCTCGGGCTTGCCCCTCCAGCGGCGGTAGAGCGTGGCCTTCGACGCCTTGGCGCGGCTCGCGACGGCGTCCATCGTCAGCAGGTCGTAGCCCACCTCGTCGAGCACCTCGAGGGTCGCCTCGAGGATCTCCAGCTCACGCTCACCCGCCACGCGGGGACGGGTGCCGGTCTCGGTCGGGGTCACGGGCTGCTCCTGGTCATGGATGAAACGGAACGGTTTCGTTCCACAACGTCACGGTAGCCAGATGCATTCCGATGGAACAAATCAGTTCCATCCGGTCCAGACCACCGGGCGCGTGCCGCGCTGAGCGTCTGTCGGACCCGACCGGCAGACTGTGCCCATGAGCACGTCCGAGCAGCCCGACCTCGAGGCCACCGACGCCACGGTGGCGTCCGCCCCACCCGAGGCGCGGGAGCGTCACCGTGAGCTCAGCGAGCAGGTGGACGACGCCCGCTGGCGCTACTACGTGCTCGACGACCCGACGCTGTCGGACGCCGACTTCGACGTGCGCCTGCGCGAGCTCGAGTCGCTGGAGGACCGGTTCCCCGAGCTCCGCACCCCCGACTCGCCCACCCAGAAGGTCGGCGGGGCGGTGTCCACCGAGTTCACCGCGGTCGACCACCTCCAGCGGATGGAGAGCCTCGACAACGCGTTCAGCTACGACGAGCTCCAGGGGTGGTACGCCCGGCTGCAGCGCGAGGGCCTCGAGGCGCCGGCGCTGCTGTGCGAGCTCAAGGTCGACGGCCTCGCGATCAACCTCCTCTACGAGGACGGCCGGCTGGTGCGGGCCCTCACCCGGGGTGACGGGCGCACCGGCGAGGACGTCACGCCCAACGTGAAGACGATCGACTCCGTGCCCCACCGGCTGACGGCAGCGGACGGCTTCCCGGTCCCCGAGCTGCTGGAGGTGCGCGGCGAGGTGTTCCTGCCGGTCGAGGCCTTCGAGCGGCTCAACGTGTCCATGACCGAGGCGGGCCGTCCCGCCTTCGCCAACCCCCGCAACGCCGCGGCGGGCTCGCTGCGGCAGAAGGACCCGCGCGTGACCGCGAGCCGGGCGCTGGGCATGGTGTGCCACGGCATCGGCGAGCGCCGCGGGTTCGAGCCGGTGGCCCAGTCCCACGCCTACGAGGCGCTGGCTGCCTGGGGCCTGCCGACCTCCGACCAGGTGCGGGTGGTGCCGACGCTGAAGGACGTCGAGGCCTATGTCGAGCACGCCGGCGAGCACCGCCACTCCATCGTCCCCTACGAGATCGACGGCGTCGTGGTGAAGGTCGACGAGGTCTCGCTCCAGCGGCGGATGGGCTCGACGTCGCGAGCCCCGCGGTGGGCGATTGCGTTCAAGTACCCGCCCGAGGAGGTCAACGCCAGGCTCCTCGACATCCGCGTCAACATCGGTCGCACCGGGCGGGCCACCCCCTACGGCGTCATGGAGCCGACGAAGGTGGCGGGGTCCACGGTCGAGAACGCGACCCTCCACAACCGCCACGAGGTCGAGCGCAAGGACGTCCGCCCGGGTGACACCGTCGTGCTGCGCAAGGCGGGCGACGTGATCCCCGAGATCGTCGGGCCCGTGCTCGGCCTGCGCCCCGAGGGCCTGGAGAAGTGGGTCATGCCGGAGGACTGCCCGTCCTGCGGCACGCGACTGGCCGAGCAGAAGGAGGGCGACAAGGACCTCCGCTGCCCCAACCACCAGCACTGCCCGGCGCAGGTCCGCGAGCGGGTCTTCCACGTGGCCGGCCGTGGCGCCTTCGACATCGAGGGCCTGGGCTACGAAGCGGCCTCTGCCCTGATCGACGCCGGCGTGATCACCGACGAGGGCGACCTGTTCTCGCTGACCCGCGACCAGCTGGTCACGGCGCCGCTGTTCACCCGGGCGCCCAAGAAGGGCGAGGACGGGCCGCAGCTCTCCGCCAACGGTGAGCGACTGGCCGCCAACCTCGACCGGGCCAAGCAGGTGCCGCTGTGGCGGGTGCTGGTCGCGCTGTCCATCCGCCACGTCGGCCCCACCGCGGCGCGTGCGCTGGCGCAGGAGTTCGAGTCGATGGCCGCCATCCGCGCGGCGACCGAGGAGGAGCTCGCGTCGGCCGAGGGGGTGGGCCCGACGATCGCCGAGGCCGTCATCGCGTGGTTCGAGGTCGACTGGCACCGCGCGATCGTCGACGCCTGGGAGGCCGACGGGGTGTCGATGGCCGACGAGCGCGACTCCTCGATCGCCCGCACCCTCGCGGGGCTCACGATCGTGGCCACCGGCTCCCTGCAGCACTACACCCGCGACTCGGTCAAGGAGGCGATCATCAGCCGCGGCGGCAAGGCGGCGGGGTCGGTGTCGAAGAAGACCGACTACGTCGTGGTCGGGGACAACGCCGGCTCCAAGGCCGACAAGGCCGAGCAGCTCGGCGTCCCGGTGCTCGACGAGGACCAGTTCACGCTGCTGCTCGCGAAGGGGCCCGACGCGTTGGGCTGACCCCCGTGCGACGTCGGGGAGGTTTGAAGCCCCGCCATCGCGGTCATCAACCCCGGAACGACACACCACCTCCCGGGAGCCTGCATGCGCCTCGTCCGCCACCTCGTGCCCGCCGTCATCGCGACGGCCGGCCTCGCCGTCCCCCTCGCGGTCGCGCCGACCGCCCACGCCGCTCCGAGCTGCGCGGGCCTGAAGGCCACGATCGTCGGCAACGACAAGGCCAACTCGATCACCGGCACCCCGCGGCGGGACGTGGTCGTCGCCCGCGGCGGCAACGACACGATCCGGGGCCTGGGCGGCAACGACGTGGTCTGCGGGGGCGACGGCGCCGACACGATCCTCGGCGGGGAGGGCAACGACCGCCTCTACGGCGAGACCGACCTGGTGCGCCTCGACCAGTTCGGCCGCGTGGTCAAGAAGGGCGACACGATCGCCGGTGGCGCCGGCGACGACACGATCGACCTCGGCTACGACCCCCGCCCTGCCAGCGACGGCACCTCCGTGGTCCTCGACGGGCTCACCTACGTCAACGCCCCGGCGCCGGTCGTGGTCGACTTCCGCGCCGCCGGCACCGTCCCCATCGCCGCCGACGGCAACGACACCGTGACCGGTTTCGACGGCGGCATCCGGCTCGTGGGCACGCCGCTCGGTGACACCGTCAAGGGCACCAACAAGGCCGACGTGATCGCCGCGCGCGGCGGCGACGACACGATCTTCGGGCGTGGCGGCGACGACACGATCACCGCCGACGCCTCGGGGACCCTCGGCAACGACCGGCTGTTCGGGGACGCCGGCGACGACCAGCTGGTCGGAACCGTCGGCGTCGACACCTTCGTGGGCGGCAGCGGAGGCGACGTCCTGTCGACCGCGTCGGAGAGCCACCAGGTGTGGCGCGGCGGCAGCGGGAGCGACACGATGACCTTCCCGCTCCCAGCGGAGTCCGGGTTCATGGCCAAGGGCTACGGCGGGCAGGACAAGCTGCGCCTCCTGCCGAGCTCCAACCCCGCCCTCAAGCCGACCCTGCGCATCGACCAGCTCAGGAGGACGACCATCCGCGGCCTGCAGCCCTACACGCTCGAGGGCAAGGTCACCGGCTTCAGCGACGTGGTCCTGCCGGCCCGGGCGCTGTCGATCTTCAAGGGCAGCAACGACAGCGAGATCGTCACAGCCAACCCCGACTACCGCGTGAAGCTCTACGGACGCGGCGGCGCCGACGTGCTGACCGGTTCCGACGAGCCCGACCGCCTCGACGGCGGCAAGGGCTTCGACATCGCCCGTGGGCGCGGCGGCAACGACACCTGCAAGGCCGCTGAGAAGCGTTCCAGCTGCTGAGCACACCGAGGCTGCGGGCCCCGCCTGACACCCGCGGCCAGCGCGGCTGCTTCCCCCCGGCCGCGGGCGAGGGCACGATGCCTCCATGGCGCGCACCAGCAGGCTGCTCGTGCTCGCAGTGGCCTGGGCGGTGCCGGTCTGCTGGACCGTCCTCGCGCTGCTGGCCGGGCCGTCCGACGGCACCAGCCTCTCCTCGAGACTGCTGCCGTCGGCGGGCGTGCGCTGGGACGAGACGGTCCGCGTGCGGGCCACCTACGGCGAGACCGCGCTGCGACCCGGAGACGAGGTCCAGGCCGTCGACGGCCGCACGCTGGCAGACTGGGCCGACGGCGTCGGCGACTCCGACGACGTACGACGCGAGGTGGGCGACGTCGTGCGCTACGAGGTCCGGCGCACGGGCACGGGGCTCGACCTGATCCAGCAGGTCGACGTGACGCTCCACCGCTACCCGCTCGCCGCGGCCGTGCGAGCCGCCCCGCACGTCGTGCTCCTCCCCGTCCTGCTGCTCGCGCTGGGATCGTTCGCCTTCTGGTCGAGGCCGTCGGCGAGGTCCGCGTGGGCGTTCCTCGCCGCAGCCGCACTGCTGCCCTCGACGCTGACCTCCACCCCGCTGGGCCTCGGCGTCGTCGACCTCGCCGGTGCGCGCGGCACCTGGCCCGCGGTCGTCGGCGAGGTGATGGCCGCCGTCGGCCTGGTGGCGCTGATGATCGCCGTCGCGCTGCTGACCCAGCCCGAAGGCCGCGGACGGTGGCTGACAGCGGCGCTGCTCGCCGCCCCCGCGGTGGGGTACGCCGTCTGGGTGGCGGCACTCTCCGAGGGGGCCGGTTCCGCGCTGGAGCTGCAGGCGGTGCTGGCGACCGTCTGGGCACCGGCCCTCTGGGCCACGGTCCCGGCCCTGCTCGTGATCGCGACGCTGGCCCACCTCCGGGCGCGAGGGCGCTCCGACGTGCTCGCCACGAGGCTCGCCCTCCTCGGCGTCGGCGCGGGCGTCGGCGCCTGGCTGGTGCTCGGTCCCGTACCGGACCTCCTCACCGGCGCGCCGGTGCTGCGCGAGGACCTCCTCGTCCTGCTCGGTGGCGGGATCGCCGTGGCGTGTGTCGCCGTGGCCACGGGGCGCTACCACCTCGGCGAGATCGAGCCGCGGGTCCGCCGCGGGCTCGTCCAGGCCCTCGTGCTGGTCGTGGTGGGAGCTGCTTTCGCCGGTGCCGTGCGGGCGGTGGACGCGGCGGCGGACATCTCCGCCAGCTCGATGCTGGCCGGCGGCCTGCTGGCGCTGCTGCTCCTGCCCGCCGGTGTCGTGGTCCAGCGAACCGTGCGCCGCGTGGTCTACGGCGACCGGGAGTTCCCGCACCGGGTGGTGTCGGACCTGCGGCGTCTCGACGCGATGACCGCGCCCGAGGACGCGCTGCGGGAGGCCCTCGAGCTGCTCGCCCGTCGCCTGCACCTCTCGTACGCGGCCGTCGACGTGCTGGCCACGCCCAGCTCTGGGCCGATCGCCGCCGAGATCGGCGTTCCGACGGGCACGCCCGCGACCGTCGACCTCTCGGTCGGCGGCACCACGGTGGGACACCTGCGGGTGGAGGTCGACGCCGGTCACGACCCCTTCGGCCCGGGTGACCAGCGGCTCCTCGAGGACGTGGGGACCCAGGTCGGTGCGCTCGTGCAGGCGGTCACGGTCAACCGGGAGCTCCAGCTCTCCCGCCAGCGACTGGTCGCTGCCCGCGAGGAGGAGCGGCGGCGGCTCCGGCGTGACCTGCACGACGGGCTCGGACCCTCCCTCGCGTCGCTCGCGATGCGCCTCGAGGCGGCCTCCGACCTCATCGACGAGGACCCCGAGCAGGCGTCGAGCCTGGTGTCGCGGCTCTCGGACCAGGCCCGTGAGGGCATCGGCGAGGTCCGTCGCCTGGTGGAGGGGCTGCGTCCACCCGCGCTGGACCAGCTCGGCCTGGTCTCGGCGCTGCGTCACCGCGCCGCCGAGCACGGCTCCGCCGGCACAGGGGTGCCGTGGACGGTGGAGGCCGCCGACGACATCGAGCCGCTCCCCGCCGCGGTGGAGGTCGCGGCCTACCGCATCGTGGTCGAGGCGGTGACCAACGTGCAGCGCCACAGCGGCGCCGACGGCTGCGTCGTACGCCTGGCGCGGACGGACGGTGAGCTGCACATCGACGTCACCGACACGGGATCGGGACTGGCTGTGGACCGTCGCCCGGGTGTAGGCCTGTCCTCGATGCGGGAGCGCGCCGAGGAGCTCGGCGGGTCGTTCGAGGCCGGGGACCGCCCCGGTGGCGGCACCGTGGTCGAGGTGCGGCTGCCGCTCGACCAGGGCTGACAGCGAGGAGGAGCCGATGGAGAACCACCGGGTGTTGATCGCCGACGACCACGACGAGTTCCGGCGGGGCCTGGAGGCCCTGCTGGCCGCGACGCCGGACGTCGAGGTGGTGGGCACCGCCTCCGACGGCGCGATGGCCATCGCGCTGGCCCTGGACCTCCAGCCCGACGTGGTGCTGATGGACCTGCAGATGCCCCGGGTCAACGGCATCGACGCGACGGCGCAGATCGTCGCCTCCTCGCCCCACATCGGGGTGCTCGTCCTGACGATGATGGAGGACGAGGAGTCGGTCTTCGCCGCGATGCGGGCCGGAGCCCGGGGCTACCTGCTCAAGGGTGCGCGCCGCGGTGAGATCGTGCGTGCGGTCGAGGCCGTGGGCGCCGGCGAGGTGATCTTCGCGCCCGGTGTCGCCGACCGGGTGATGGACTACTTCCTCGGGGTGCGCAACCGGCCGGTCGCCGACGCCTTCCCCGACCTCACCGAGCGCGAACGCGTCGTGCTCGGCCTCATCGCGGAGGGCAAGGAGAACGGCGAGATCGCCCGGCAGCTCGGACTGTCGGTCAAGACGGTCCGCAACCATGCCAGCAACATCTTCGCCAAGCTGCAGGTGGCGCACCGTGCCCAGGCGATCGTCAAGGCGCGCGAGGCCGGGCTGGGCTGAGCAGCGGCGGGTCGGTCAGCCGGACCCGTCGCGGCAACCGCCCTGGAGCCGCGCGTCGTCCTGGGCGTCCTGCCCGACGGCGCGGGCCTGCCTCATGTCGGGATAGACCACCGCGGCGCCGCTCTCCACCCCGAAGGTGCCCACGATGATGCAGGAGTCCGTACGACGCGGGTCGACCGTGGTCAGCGCCTGCACGAGCCGGTAGACCTGCGAGGGCGTCATGTCGGTCTGCAGCCCGCCGAGCGCGGACAGCGCGACCCCCTCCATGAAGCCCGCCTCGTCCTCGGCCCCGCGCAGCCGCTCGAGCACCCCGAGGAGCAGCCGCTGGTGGTTGGCCGCTCGCTCGAAGTCGCTCCCGCCGGGGAGCGTCTCGCGGGTGCGGGCGTAGTAGAGCGCCTCGTCGGGGTCGAAGGTGTTGCGGCCGCGTCGCACGTGGACGTCGCCCTCCTCGGTGGTGAACGCCAGCGGCGAGTCCACGTGGACGTCGCCCACGGCGCCCATCATCGACAGGAACCCCTCGAACCCGGTCACCACGACCACGTCGGGCGCGATCCCGAGCAGGTCGTCGACCTCGCGCGCGACCCCGTCCGTCCCCTCGTCGCGCAGCGCGGTGTTGAGACGGGCGCGACCGTCGCTCATCTCGACGTAGAGGTCACGGGGGAGGCCGATCGCGACGGCCCGGCCGGTGTCGAGGTGCACGCCGACGAGCTGGATGGCGTCGGTCAGGCCCGTCGTCACGTCGTCCCCGGCGGCGGCCTCCGAGCCGAGGGCCAGGACCCAGACGATGCCGTCGCCGGCGTCGACGGCCTTGGCGGTGCCGACGGTCGTCAGGCTGATGCTCGTGGGGTGCACCGAGGCGGCCGGCACGACCAGCGTGGCCCCGGCGAGCAGCGCCGCCAGCGTGGTGGCGCGCCGCACCCACCTCGGTCGCCGCATCATGACTCCGCCTCGGCCGGTGTCTCGTCGCCGTCGTCGAACCTGACGTCGTAGCCGAAGATCGACCAGGTGCCGTCGTCGTCGGGCTCGAGCATGAACCGTCCGTCGAGCTCGAGCTCTCGGGTCGTGCCGTCACCCATGGTGGCGTCGAAGGCGAAGTGCACCGCGGCCGTCCCGCCGAGCACCTCCTCCGTCCGGGTCAGGAACGAGAGCCTGGCGTCGAGGGCGGTGGCGCGCACGGCGGTCGCGTCGCGCGCCGTGGCCGCGGTGAGCAGGTCGATGTCGCGGGTGGCCTTGCGGGCGGCCACGCTGGTGAAGGGTTCGAAGGCCTGGACGAACTCCTGGCGGGGGAAGTCGCCGAGGAAGGCGGCCACCACGTAGTCGGAGAGCGCGTCGCCGACGGCGCCCTCGATCTCGGCGCGGGTCCTCTCGTCGAGGCGCTCGGCCCCGGTGACCGTCTGCACGCGGAGCGCGGCCGACTGGGCCGTCGGGGTCCGTTCGTCGTCGGGCGGGCCGTTGTCCGAGCACCCGGTCGCGAGCGCCGTCGCCAGGACCGCGACGCCGACGCGCGCGGTCCACGAGGCGCGACGGCGAGTGGGGCCCATGGCGATCATCATGACCGACGCAGCGCTGCCTGTCTCAGCTCGCCGGGACCGTGTTGACGGTGGAGAGGTCGAACGCCTCCACGTTGTCCCGGGCCGGGTGTCGTGCGCCGACCGGGCCGCGGGCGAACTCGGTGACCAGGGTGGCGGTCACCGTCCGGGTGAACTCCCGGGTGACGGGGCCCAGCGGGCGTTCGCACCGGTCGACCATGGCGCAGCCCCAGCGCAGGGTGCCGGCGTTGAAGACCCCGGCACCCGAGGTGGCCGTGTAGTACACCGACTGCGTCGTGGTGGTCACGCCCCGGCACGAGTACGGCGAGTGGCTCAGCACCTGCAGCGGTCGCGGCAGCCGGCCGTCTGGGTACACCCGGTCGGCCTCGGGGCCCACGAGTCCCGGGACGTGGTCGCCGCGGCGCACGCCCGTGCCGCGGAAGCCCCACCAGCCGGGGCTGGCGACGACGTAGTCGGTGTCGACGGGGAAGCACTCGTACTGCATCCCGAGGAGGTCGTGCTCGGGGCGCGGCACGGGCGGCTCGCGGAACATCGCCGTTGCGTCGACCGACCCCTGGGCGTAGAGCGGGTCGAGGTGGGCGGAGTGCCGGTAGCCGACGACCACGCGGGCCGGACCCTCGTCGCCGGGCTCCAGCCGGATCCGCCAGTACATGGTGTTCGCGCCGAGGAAGGCGAGGTTGGTCCCGGCGTCGCGGGCCCCGAGGACGGCGTCTCGCATCGAGTTGGTCCAGTACTCGTCGTGCCCCATGGACACGTAGCCTCGGGCGCCGGCGAGCGACGTCGGCGTGGTGTGCAGGTCGACGTTGGTGAAGTACGACAGCGGCACGCCGGTGCTCTCCGCGCGCACGACGACCGGGATGGCCGCGGTGCGGTAGTCGTTGGCCCCGGTGGCGCCGTTGTAGGGCCGGTCGAAGCTCACGGCGTGGCTCGGGCTGTCGCCGTTGGCGCCGGCGTACAGGCTGTAGCCGCCCCACTCGTTGTAGGCCTGCCACGTGGTGACGGGTGCGACCAGCGCGACGGTGCCCTCCGCGGTCTCGGACGTCACGACGTACGGCACCTGGGTCTCCCACCCCGTGTCCGTGCGCAGCCGGAAGACGTAGAAGCCGGGCGTCCACGACGAGGTGTCGACGGTCAGGTCGCGGTCCCAGGGCGCGACGACCGTGCGCCGCTCGTACGACGCGTAGCGCGGCGCGGGCTGCTGCCGGCCCCGCCGGAAGCCGGACTCCCAGACGAACATCCCGGTGCCACCGGCGTACGACCCGATCCGGTACGCCGCCGCCTCCCAGCCGCCCTCGGTGGTGGACACCTTGAGGCCCACCTGCGTGCCCGGGACGCCGCTGGCGTGGGTGGTGTAGGCCGCGACCTCGCCGTGGAGGGACTGCCGGGTCAGGCGCCAGTCCTCCGAGCCGCGCGGCTCGGGGGTCGGCTCGGGCTCCGCCTGCTCCGTCTGCTCGGTGTCGGTCCCGGTGTCCGCCTGCTCCCGCGGGAGGCCGATCGCCGCCCCGTCGACCGCGTCCGTGCCCGTCCGCGCGGCGGACGCGCACCCCGTCACCAGCACCGCCGCCACCGTCGCCGCCACCGTCGCCGTCGTCCACCGTGCCCGCATCGCCATCTCCTCCGCCGTGGCGTCGGAGGGTCCGTCGCCGCGCTGACGACGCTCGTCCGAGGGCACTTCCCGGCACATGGGGCGCTGATCCCGGGCAGGCGGGACGATCCGACCGCGGTCCCGACCGGGGGCGGGAGCGAGCCGGCCGGGGACCTAGGATCAACCCCATGCCCGAGATTTCCCGGGACGAGGTGGCCCACCTGGCCATGCTCGCCCGCATCGACCTCTCCGACGCCGAGCTCGACCACCTGGCGCCCCAGCTGAGCGTGATCCTCGAGTCGGTGGCCTCCATCAACGGGGTCGCAGGTGACGACGTGCCGCCCACCTCGCACGCCCTCCCGCTGACCAACGTCTTCCGCGACGACGTCGTGGTGCCGGGCCTGACGGCCGAGGAGGCGCTGTCCGGCGCCCCTGCTGTCGAGGACCAGCGGTTCTCCGTCCCGCGGATCCTCGGCGAGGAGGCGTGATGGGCGACCTGACCCGCAGCACCGCTGCCGCGCTCGCCGACGGTCTCGCCGCCGGTGAGGTCACCTCCGTCGAGCTCACCGAGGCCCACCTCGACCGGATCGACGCCGTCGACGGCGCCGTGCACGCCTTCCTGCACGTCGACCGCGACGGTGCCCTGGCCGACGCCGCCGACTCCGACGCCCGCCGCGCCCGCGACGAGGCACGCGGCCCGCTCGACGGCGTACCGGTCGCGGTCAAGGACGTGCTGACCACCCGGGGGCTCCCGACCACGTGTGGCTCCAAGATCCTCGAGGGCTGGGTGCCGCCCTACGACGCCACCGTCGTCGCGCGGCTGCGCCAGGCCGGCCTGCCGATCCTGGGCAAGACCAACATGGACGAGTTCGCGATGGGCTCCTCCACCGAGCACTCCGCCTACGGCCCCACCCGCAACCCGTGGGACCTCGAGCGCATCCCGGGCGGCTCTGGCGGCGGCTCGGCGGCAGCCGTCGCCGCCTTCGAGGCACCCCTCGCCATCGGCACCGACACCGGCGGCTCGATCCGCCAGCCCGGCGCCGTCACCGGCACCGTCGGCGTGAAGCCGACCTACGGCGGCGTCTCCCGCTACGGGCTGGTGGCCCTCGCCAACAGCCTCGACCAGGCAGGACCGGTCACCCGGACGGTGCTCGACGCCGCGATGCTGCACGACGTGATCGGCGGCCACGACCCGCGCGACTCGACGTCGATCCGGCAGGACTGGCCGTCGTTCACCGAGGCGGCGAAGGCCGGCTCGACGGGCGACATGAGCGGCGTCAAGGTCGGCGTGATCACCGAGCTCGCCGGCGAGGGCTGGCAGGGCGGCGTGATGGCGCGCTTCCAGGAGTCGGTCGACCTGCTCGTCAAGGCAGGCGCCGAGGTCGTCGAGGTGTCGTGCCCGTCCTTCGTGCACGCCCTCGCCACCTACTACCTGATCCTCCCGGCCGAGGCGTCCAGCAACCTCGCGAAGTTCGACGCGATGCGCTACGGCCTGCGGGTGACGCCCGAGGGCGACCCCAGCGCCGAGGAGGTCATGCGCGCGACGCGCGACGCCGGGTTCGGCGACGAGGTGAAGCGCCGCATCATCCTCGGCACCTACGCGCTCTCCAGCGGCTACTACGACGCCTACTACGGCCAGGCCCAGAAGATCCGCACGCTGATCAGCCGCGACTTCGACGCCGCCTTCGCCGACGTCGACGTGCTCGTCTCGCCGACCGCACCCACCACGGCGTTCAAGCTGGGGGAGAAGCTCGACGACCCGATGGCGATGTACCTCAACGACCTCGCCACCATCCCCGCCAACCTCGCCGGCGTACCGGGGATCTCCGTCCCCAACGGGCTCGCCGACGAGGACGGCCTGCCCAGCGGGTTCCAGGTGCTCGCCCCGGCGCTCGCCGACGACCGCGTCTACCGCGTCGGTGCCGCACTTGAGGCCCTGTACGCCGACCAGTGGGGCGGTCCGCTCCTCGACAAGGCACCCGTCCTGGAAGGAGTGGCGCGATGACCGCGACCCGCACCGAGAACGTGATGGCGTTCGACGACGTCCTGGCGGCCTACGACCCGGCCCTCGGGCTCGAGGTCCACGTCGAGCTCAACACGGCGTCCAAGATGTTCTGCGGCTGCCCGGCCGTCTTCGGTGGCGAGCCCAACGCGGGCGTGTGCCCGACCTGCCTCGGGCTGCCCGGCGCGATGCCGGTGGTCAACGGCAAGGCGGTGGAGTCGGCCATCCGCATCGGCCTCGCGCTCAACTGCGACATCGCCGAGTGGTGCCGGTTCGCCCGGAAGAACTACTTCTACCCGGACATGCCGAAGAACTTCCAGACCTCGCAGTACGACGAGCCGATCTGCTTCGACGGCTACATGGACGTCACAGTGCCCAACCAGGATGGGGACGACGAGACCTACCGGGTCGAGATCGAGCGCGCCCACATGGAGGAGGACACCGGCAAGTCGCTGCACGTCGGTGGCGCCACCGGCCGCATCCACGGCGCCGACCACTCCCTCGTCGACTACAACCGCGCCGGAATCCCGCTCATCGAGATCGTCACCCGCCCGATCCTCGGCGCGGGCGAGAAGGCGCCCGAGGTGGCGAGGGCGTACGTCGCCCAGCTGCGCGAGCTGATCGTGGCGCTCGGCGTCTCCGAGGCCCGGATGGACCAGGGCAACCTGCGCGCCGACGTCAACCTGTCGCTCTCGCCCAAGGGCAGCGGCGTCCTCGGCACCCGCACGGAGACCAAGAACGTCAACTCGTTCCGCTCGGTGGAGCGGGCGGTGCGTTTCGAGATGCAGCGCCACGCCGCGATCCTCAGCGGCGGCGGCTCGATCCTGCAGGAGACCCGCCACTGGCACGAGGACACCGGCATCACCACGAGCGGCCGCGAGAAGTCCGACGCCGAGGACTACCGCTACTTCCCGGAGCCCGACCTCGTCCCCGTGGCGCCGAGCCGCGAGTGGGTCGAGGAGCTGCGCGGGACGCTGCCGGAGAACCCGACCGTGCGCCGCGCGCGGCTGCAGGCCGAGTGGGGCTTCAGCGACATGGAGATGCGCGACACCATCGGGGCCGGCGCGCTCGGGCTGGTCGAGGAGACGATCGCTGAGGGTGCGGCGCCGCAGGCCGCCCGCAAGTGGTGGCTGGGCGAGCTCGCCCGCCGCAGCAACGAGGACGGCGTCGACATCGTCGACCTGCCGATCACCCCGGCCGACGTGGCCCGCATCCAGGCGCTGGTCGACGAGAAGGTCGTCAACGACAAGCTCGCCCGCCAGGTCTTCGAGGGCGTCCTCGCAGGTGAGGGCACCCCCGACGAGGTCGTCGAGAAGCGCGGGCTGGCCGTGGTGTCCGACGACGGCGCGCTCGGTGCCGCGGTGGACAACGCCATCGCCGCCAACCCCGACGTCGCCGACAAGATCCGCGACGGCAAGGTCGCCGCCGCAGGCGCCCTCATCGGCGCCGTGATGAAGGAGATGCGCGGGCAGGCCGACGCCGGGCGGGTCCGGGAGCTGATCCTGGAGAAGCTCTCCTGACCCCTACTTTGGTCGGAACATCCACCCGGAACGCTGTCTAGACAACTTGTTAGTGTGCTGGCGAGTCCCACTGGTCACATCACCAACCAACGCTCGCAGCATCGGGGGAGCGGTCGGCCGCAGCATGCGGTCGTGGACGACCTCGGCGAGCGGGAAGGAAGTCATGCACCATCGCATTCGACCCGTCCGCACGGCTCTGGTCGCCCTGTCGACCGCAGCCCTGGGGGTCGGCGTACTCGCCGCTCCGCCCGCCTCGGCGGAGCCCTCGTCCGCGCTGCGGTCCGCCAAGGCCGCGGTCAACACCGACAGCACCCCCTCGACCATCGCGGCCGAGTGGATCGCCGGAGAGCTCCGCGACGGCCTCATGGTCGGCTCGTCGGGCCCGGACTTCGGCCTCACCATCGACACCGGCATGGCGCTCGCGACCGTCTCCAGCCAGAGCGGGACCGTCACGGCGATCAACAACTCGCTCGAGCCGCGCATCGCCGAGTACGTCGGCGACGGGACCAAGGAGTCCTACGCCGGCGCACTGGCCAAGGCGGCCGCGTTCGCCCGGGTCGCCAAGAAGAACCCGACCAGCTACGGCGGCGTCAACCTGATCACGCGCCTCGAGGAGCGCACCGCCAACGTGCCCGCGGACCCGACCGCGGAGCCGCAGGCGGCTGCGTTCGCCGGGCGCATCTTCGACAAGTCGGAGTACGGCAACTACGCGAACGTGGTCGGTCAGTCCTACGCCGTGCGCGCCCTCACCCTGGCCCGCTCGACCGAGGCCACCGCGGCCCGCGACTTCCTGCTCAAGCAGCAGTGCGCGTCGGGCTACTTCCGTGCCGACTTCGCCAAGGCCGACGTGCCGAACCAGTCGTGCACCGAGGGCGCGGCAGGCAGCGAGGCCGACCCGGACGCCACCGCGCTCGCGGTGATCAACCTGGTCGAGTCGGGCGACAAGAGCGCGGCCGTCACGGGTGCCCTGGCCAAGGCCGGCACCTGGCTGGCTGACCGGCAGCGGGGCAGCGGTGCGTTCCGCGCCGCGGCGCCGGTGAGCAAGATCAACACCAACACCACCGCGATCGGTGGTTACGCCCTCGGGCTGCTGAAGAACCGCGACGCTGCCCTCAAGGCCGCGCTGTGGGTCCGCAAGAACCAGCCGGTCGACAAGTACAAGTGCCGCACCGCGCTGACCAAGGACACGGGTGCCGTCGCCTACCGCAAGGACCGGGTGAAGGCCTCCACCACCAGCGGCATCCCGGCCGACGCCCGTGACGAGTGGCGCCGTGCCACCGCGCAGGCGATCCTCGGCCTGCAGTTCTCGCCGGCCAGCAAGGACAAGCTCCGCATCGTGTCGGTGCGCAAGCAGGCCCGTGCCGGCGAGCGCGTGCAGTTCCGGGTCTTCGGCCTCGCCCCGAGCGAGAGCGCCTGCCTCCAGGTCAAGGGCGACTTCGTCCGGGTGAAGGGCAAGAAGACCGGTGACAAGATCGTCCGCAAGCTCCAGCTGCCCGCCGGCAACCAGCGGCGCGTCGGCCTGGTGAAGACCTCGGACGACGAGGCTCGTACGTCGCTGCGCGTGCGCAACTGATGCACGCCTGACGCACCACCAGCACCACACCGGCTCCACCACCCTCGGCCCGGCGTCCACGGAACTCGTCTCGTGGCGCCGGGCCGAGGTGCGTGCCGGGACCGGCGGGGGTTACGCTTCGCAGGCCGAGCCCGCCCGGGCCGGCACCACACACGCCCGAGCTGGGGAAAGCCGGTCTGATTCCGGCGCTGACCCGCAACCGTGGGCACGGGAGCGATCCCGTGCGAGCCGGAACACCCGCCTCGACGCGTCTTGATCACCATCGCTGTCGAGGAATGCAGCGGGGCGAGCCGGTGCATTCCGCCTCCCTCGTTGTCGCAGCGAGGGAAGGAACCATGAAGTTCTCCGCGTCGAGGACCGCCCTGTCGGGTCTCGCCCTCACCGTTGCCGCGTCGGCACTGGCGCAGCCCCTGCTCGCTCCCGCGGCCCAGGCCGCGACAGACGTCCCTGCCACCAGCGCCGCCCGTGCCGGCACCGGGTGGCTCGCCACCCAGCTCACCAGCGGGATCGTCCACAACGACCAGTTCGACTTCGACGACTACGGCCTGACCGTGGACATCGGCATCAGCATGGACGAGGTCGGTGGCGACCAAGCGCTCGTGCGCCAGATCCGCCAAGCCCTCGGCCCGCACGTCGACAGCTACGTCAGCGGCGTCGACTACGGCGTGCCCGAGGACCTCTATTCCGGCTCGCTGGCCAAGGCGCTCGTCTTCGCCCAGGTCAGCGGCGCCGACGCGAGGTCGTACGGCGGGTACGACCTGGTCAGCCAGGTCGAGGACCGCGTCACGACCAGCGGCCCGAGCCGGGGTCGGCTCGCCGACCAGCTCACCGGCGCCGACTACGCGAACTCGTTCGGCCAGGCCTTCGCCGCGCGTGGCCTCGCGGTCGCCGGGTCCGCGCGTGCGGGCGAGGTCACCGACTTCCTGCTCAAGCAGCAGTGCTCGGCCGGCTTCTTCCGGATCTTCTTCAACTCCGACCCGGACGCCGCCGACCAGGGCTGCGTGGACGGCACGGACGGGATCGACACCGACACCACCGCGCTCGTCGTGGCCCAGCTCGCCGCGATCCCATCGCGCTCGGCCCAGGTCGACGCCGCGATCGCGAAGGCCGTGGGGTGGCTCGTGGCGACGCAGAAGACCGACGGCTCCTTCATCGGCAGCGAGTTCACGCCTGACTCGAACACGAACAGCACGGGCCTCGCCGCGAGTGCCCTCGCTGCCGCCGGCAGGTGCGAGCAGGCCGGTCGCGCCGCCGAGTGGGTCGCCTCGCTGCAGGTCGGCCCCCAGCCCGCTGGCTCCCCGCTCGCCGGCGAGGAGGGCGCGCTGGCGTACTCCGCCGACACCCTCGCAACCGCGAAGACCCAGGGCATCACGGTGGAGGCGCGCGACCAGTGGCGTCGGGCCACCGTCCAGGCCGTTGCCGGACTCACGCACGTCCGCGGCTCGGTCACCGGCCTCACGGTCAGCGCCACCGGCACCCAGTCCGGCTCGTCCATCAGCCTCGCCGTCACCGGGGCGAAGACGGGCGACCGGTTCTGCCTCACCGGACCCGGCATCAACGGCAGCCGCAGCGTTGCCGTCACCGGTGACGGCACCCTCACCGGCAAGGTCGTCCTCCCCGCCACGACGGGCCCCGCGACGTACACCCTCACCGGCCGTGACGGCTCGACCACGCACACGGTCACCGTGGCCAAGCCCGCGGTGACCGCCCTCGGATCGGTCTCCGGTGTCCGCCTCGCCGGGCCCACGGGATTCAAGAAGGCCGGCAGCAAGGCCGACCTGGAGGTGCTCGGCGCCGCCCCGGGCGCGCGCTTCGTGCTCCGCGGTCCCGGGCTGTCGGACACCACGGTCGTGGCAGCATCGGACGGCGTGCTGACCCGCAAGGTGACCCTCCCCAAGGCCACGACGACCGCGGACTACGTGCTCGTGGGCTCCGACGGCCAGGTCGGCGACGCCGTCCGCGTGCTCGGCAAGCGAACCCTCAAGGTCTCCGCCGTCGCCGGCGACGGCCCCCGGACCCGCGTGCTGGTCCGCCGTCTCGGCGCCAAGGAGAAGGTGAAGGTGGTCGTCGCCGGCCGCACGCTCGCCAAGGGCCGTGCCAACGCCAAGGGCCGGTTCGTCACCCGCGTCGCCCTGCCGGACGGCCGGGCCAAGGTGCGTGTGCGCGCCGTGGGTCAGTTTCCCGCCCTGCGCTCCGGCTCGACGAGCGTGACGCTGCGATGACGACGTACGCCGTGCGCCGTGTGCTCTCCGCGCTCCTGCTGGTGGCCGCCCCGGGGTTCGTCCTCGGGTCGGCCCCCGCGGCGGGTGCTGCCACGTGCGCGTCCTCGGGCGGCGTCAGCGTCGTGGTCGACTACCGCGAGCTCGGTGGCGGCACCATCACCGCCTGCTCGGCCGACGGCGGCGGCAAGAGCGCCGCGGCGATCTTCGCCTCCGTCGGTGTCGGCATCTCCTACGCGACCCGCCAGCCCGGGTTCGTGTGCCGCGTCAACGGCGTGCCGACGAGCGACCCGTGCGTCAACGCCTCGCCGGCAAACGCCTACTGGGGCCTGTGGTGGGCGGACGGGTCGAAGGCGTCCTGGACCTACTCGTCCTACGGCGTCGGGTCCCTCACCGTTCCCGCCGGCGGCTCGGTCGGGTGGTCGTGGCAGCAGGACCGCACGGCCTCGACGAGTGTCCCGCCCGGCGTCGCCCCGCCCGTGACGACGACGTCGTCTCCGTCGCCCACGTCGACGCCGTCCCAGACGTCGTCGCCGACGTCCTCGCCCAGCCCGAGCGGTGGCTCGGGTGGCTCGGGTGGCTCGGGTGGCACGGCGGGATCCGGCGGCGGCTCGGGGAGCGGCTCGAACGGGGGATCGGGCAGTGGCTCCCAGTCCAGCAGCCCGTCCTCGTCGCCCTCCAGCGGCTCCGGCGGTTCCGGTGGCTCGGGCGGCTCGGGCTCGAGCCCGTCGTCGAGCCAGTCGTCCAGCTCGCCCACGAAGTCCTCGTCGCCTTCTGGCTCGCCCTCCCCGTCGGCCTCCGAGTCGCCGCTGGCCAGTGAGTCTCCAGGAGACTCACGGCGCGGTTCCGGCTCGGGGAAGGCCGGCGACGGCGAGGGCAAGAAGGGCGGCAAGGGGTCGGCGGACGGCTCGGAGAACGGTGAGTCTCCCAGCGACTCGCCGACCAGCGGCGGGGGTGACCCCTCCGCCTCGGCCGGTGAGTCTGCAGGAGACTCACTGTCCAACGCGTCCTCCGAGGCGGCCGAACCGGACGCGGACGGTCCCGCCCGCGTCCCGGCCGCACTCACCTGGGGCGTGCTCGTGCTGCTCGCGGTCGCGATCGCGGTCAGCGCGGTTGTCGCGCGTCGTAGACGGGGGGTCTGACGCGCTGTGACCGGACCGGCGACCCTGCCGCGTGACCTGCATCCGCTCGCCTGGTGGGCCTGGGCGATCGGGCTGGCCACGGCGGCCTCGCTCACCACCAACCCGTTGCTGCTCCTCCTCATCATGGGGTCGGCGACGGTGGTGGTGATGGCACGTCGGTCCGGTCACCCCTTCGGCCGGTCGTTCCGGCTCTACGTCCTCCTGGCCGTGTTCACCGTGGTGATGCGGGTGGTCTTCCGGATCGTGTTCGGGGGCCAGGAGATCGGCCACGTGCTGCTGGACCTGCCCGAGATCCCGCTGCCCGACTGGGCGGCCGGGATCCGGCTTCTGGGCCCGGTGACCAGCGAGGCGGTGCTGGCCGGGCTCTACGACGGGCTCCGGCTCGCGGCGATCATCATCTGCGTGGGTGCCGCCAACTCGCTGGCGAACCCCAAGCGTGTGCTCGCCTCCGTGCCGCCGGCGCTGTACGAGATCGGCACCGCCCTCGTCGTCGCGGTGACGATCTTCCCGCAGCTCGCGGAGAGCGCCCGTCGGGTGCGGGCCGCGCAGGCGCTGCGCGGTGGGGCGACCACGGGGGTCGGACGCCTCCGGCGCTTCCTGGTGCCGGTCCTCGAGGACGCGCTCGAGCGCTCGCTGTCGCTGGCGGCCGGCATGGACACCCGCGGCTACGGCCGCTCGGGCGGCGCGACCGTCCGCGAACGGTGGGTGACCGGGTCGCTGCTGCTGCTCGCCCTCGTCGGCATCTGCGTCGGGACGTACGCCTGGCTCGACCCGACGGCCCCGCAGGTCCTCGCGCTGCCCATGCTGGCCGCGGGCGTCGCGGTCGCGGTCGTCGGGCTGGTCAGCGCCGGGCGACGGGTCCAGCGCACCCGCTACCGCCCCGACCCGTGGCGCGGAGCCGAGCTCCTGACCGTGGGCGTCGGCGTCTCCGTCGCCGTGCTGGGCTGGTACGTCAGCCACACGCAGGTCCTCGTCGCCTACCCGGGCGTGGCCGTGGTGCCGTACCTGTCGCCGCTCGCCCTCGCGCTCGGCGTGCTCGGCGCCCTGCCCGCGGTGGCGACCCCCGTCCCGGCCACCGCCGCAGTCCGACGCGAGGTGATGGCATGAACGGGCACGGCGTGATCGAGCTGCGCGACATCGGCTTCCGCTACGACGAGCACCAGGTGCTGCACGGCGTCGACCTCTCCCTCGAGGAGGGGGAGCTGGTCCTCGTCTCGGGCCGGACCGGCGTCGGCAAGTCCACCCTCCTCGGCATCGTCACCGGTCTCGTCCCGCGGTTCACCGGCGGCGTCCTCAGCGGAGACGTCCTGCTCGACGGGCGGAGCATCGTCGACCAGCCGCCGCGCGAGCGGGCCCACCTCGTCGGCTACGTCGGCCAGGACCCGCTCGCCGGGTTCGTCGCCGACACGGTCGAGGAGGAGCTGGCGTACGGCATGGAGCAGCTCGGCACGGCCCCGGAGACCATGCGGCGCCGCGTCGAGGAGACGCTCGACCTGCTCGGGATCGCCGACCTCCGCTCGCGGGACCTCCGCACCCTCTCGGGCGGACAGCAGCAGCGCGTCGCCATCGGGGCGGTGCTGACCACCCATCCCCGGGTGCTGGTCCTCGACGAGCCCACCTCCGCGCTCGACCCGACGGCGGCCGAGGAGGTCCTCGCGACCATCACGCGCCTGGTCCACGACCTCGGCCTGACCGTCCTCCTCGCCGAGCACCGGCTCGAGCGCGTGGTCCCGTTCGCCGACCGGATCTGCCTCGTCACCGGCGACGGCGGCATCCGGGTCGACGAGCCGCACCGGATCCTGGTCGACTCGCCCGTCGCGCCCCCTCTCGTCCAGCTCGGCCGCCTCGCGGGCTGGGCGCCGCTGCCGCTGACCGTGCGCGACGCCCGCCGCCAGGCCCGCTCGCTGCCCGACATGGTGCCGCCCGAGCCGCCGGCGGCACCGGTGGCCGACCCTCTTCTGGCCGCGCGGGGGGTGACGGTCGTGCACGGCTCGCACGTCGCCGTGCGCGGGGTCGACCTCACCCTGTCCTCGGGGCAGGTCACGGTCCTCATGGGTCGCAACGGCTCGGGCAAGTCGAGCCTCATCTGGGCGCTGCAGGGCACGGGCAGGAGGCGGTCGGGGACGGTCGACGTCGCCGGCGACGACCCGTCCGACCTCGCGCCGGCAGAGCGTCGTACGCGCGTGGGGCTGGTGCCGCAGACCGCGGCCGACCTGCTCTACCTCGAGACGGTCGCGGACGAGTGCGCCGCCGCCGACCTGGGAGCCGGGGCCGGTCCCGGGACCTGCCGCGGCCTCCTCGACCGGCTCGCCCCGGGCGTCGACGACGCCATCCACCCGCGCGACCTCTCGGAGGGACAGCGGCTCGCGCTCGCGCTGTCCATCGTCCTCACGGCCCGGCCGCCGGTGGTGCTGCTCGACGAGCCGACCCGCGGCCTCGACTACGCCGGCAAGGCGGAGCTGGCGCGGATCGTCGCCGACCTCGCCGCGGACGACCACGCCGTGCTCCTGGCCACCCACGACGTCGAGTTCGCGGCCCACGTCGCCGACGAGGTCGTCGTGATGGCCGAGGGCGAGATCGTGTCGCACGGCACGCCACGGCGCGTGCTCGCCGAGTCGCCGTCCTTCGCACCACAGGTCACCAAGGTGCTCGGACCGCCGTGGCTCGTCGTCGAGGAGGTCGCGGCGGCGATGGCGCGAGCGGGAGCGGGACGCCCATGAGCATCCTCGAGCGCACCCGGGCCACGACCCCGCCAGCGGTCGCCCTGCCGATCGGACCGCGGACCGCAGCGGTCCTGGTCCTCGCCTCCATCGGCGGCCTGATGATGCTGTGCTGGCCGCTCCTGCTGGTGGCCCAGCCCGGCGACCGGGTCGAGCCGCCGTTCATCTTCCTCGCGCTGCTCCCGCTCGTGATGGTCGTCGTGCTCGCCGAGATGGGGGAGGGCGGCATGGACTCGCGCGTGCTGGCCGTCCTCGGGGTCCTCTCCGCGATCAACGCCGTCATGCGCGGGCTCGGCGCCGGTACGGCCGGCATCGAGCTGGTCTTCTTCCTCCTCGTGCTGGGTGGCCGGGTGTTCGGGGCCGGGTTCGGCTTCGTGCTCGGCTGCACATCGCTGTTCGCCTCCGCCCTGCTGACCGCGGGCGTCGGGCCCTGGCTGCCCTTCCAGATGATCTGCGCGGCCTGGGTCGGCATGTTCGCGGGGCTGCTGCCCCGGCGGGTGAGCGGTCGCGCCGAGATCGTCATGCTGATCGTCTACGCGGTGGTCGCGTCCTACCTCTACGGCATGCTGATGAACCTCAGCTTCTGGCCGTTCACCCTCGGCATCGTGGTCCCGGGCCACGAGGGCGCGCTGGCCTACGTGGCGGGCGCGCCAGTGCTGGAGAACGGGCACCGGTTCCTCGTCTACACGCTCCTGACCTCGACCGGCGGCTGGGACACCGGCCGGGCGATCACCACCGGCATCGCGATCGCGGTGCTGGGCCCGGCGATCCTCACCACGCTGCGCCGGGCGGCCCGCCGCGCCGTCGTACGTCCGGGCTGAGGCTCAGGGCTGGGGCTCAGGGCTGGAGCCGGACGATCCGGTCGTCGGCCTGCGTGGGCTCGCCGCGGCCGTCGCGGTTGGAGGTCGTCAGCCAGAGCAGCCCGTCGGGTGCGGCGGCCACGGTGCGCAGCCGGCCGTACCGCTCGGTGAGGAAGGCACGCGGCTTGGTGGCCTTGCCGTCGCCGGAGACGGTGATGCGCCACAGCCGTTGGCCCCGCAGGCCCGCCATCCACAGGTGCCTGTCGGCGTACGCCAGCCCGCTCGGCGAGGCCTGGTCGACCGGCCACACCAGCTGGGGGTCGACGTACGACGAGTCGCCTCCGACGCCTTCGACCCGTGGCCAGCCGTAGTTGCCACCCTTCTCGACGAGGTTGAGCTCGTCCCACTCCGAGTCGCCGAACTCCGAGGCCCAGAGGCGTCCCTCGTCGTCCCAGGCCAGGCCCTGCACGTTGCGGTGGCCCAGCGACCACACCGGCGAGCCGGGGTCGGGGTTGCCGGGTGCGGGGTCGCCGTCGGGGGTGATCCGGAGGATCTTCCCCGCCAGGCTGTCCGGGTCCTGGGCCAGCTCGGGGTCGCCGGTCTCGCCCGTCGTGACGTAGAGGTAGCCGTCCGGTCCGAAGGCGATCCGCCCGCCGTCGTGGATGAAGCCGGCGGGGATGCCGTCGAGGACGACCGTCGTGCTCCCGAGCCGCGAGCCGTCGAGCTCCGCCCGGACGACCCGGTTGTCGGTGTCGGTGGTCAGGTAGAAGAACAGCGTCCGGTCGGTCTCGAAGTCGGGGGACACCGCGACGCCGAGCAGGCCGGCCTCGCCCTGGGGGACGGCGCCCGCAAGGGTCCCGAGAGTCGTCGCCTCGCCGTCCGTCGTGACGCGGTCGACGCGCCCGGAGATCCGCTCGGTGACGACGGCGTCGCCGTCCGGGAGGAAGTCCACCCCCCACGGCACCTCGAGTCCCTCGACGAGCGTATCGACCACCTCGGGCGGGCCGCCGGTAGACCCGTCGGGGCCGGACCCGTCGGATCCGTCGTCGGACGGGGTGTCCGACGGGGTCGGCTGGCTGGGCAGGTCGGTGGGCTGGGTGACGCGCGGGATCGGCTCCTCGTCGGTGCCGTCACTGGAGCAACCCGAGGCAGCACCGAGAGTGAGGACCAGCGCACCGAGGGCCAGTCGCGATCGCATGTCAGTCCTCATGTCGCCCCCGTCATGTGGCCAGTGTGCCGTGCGTCGCCGAATGGTCGTCGTCGTGACGGCCCCGTGGCTCGCTCGGGTTCGCTCCCGAGCGGGTCGCCCCGATCGACGCGGCGACGACGCACCCGATGGCAAGCCACTGGAGCGGGGACAGGTGCTCCTGCAGCACCACGATCGCGGCGAGCGCCGCCGCGGCCGGCTCGAGGCTCATCAGGATCCCGAACACCGCGGGCCGGAGGCTGCGCAGCGCGACGAGCTCGCAGCTGTAGGGGATGACGGAGCTGAGCACTCCCACGAGGGCACCGATCAGCAGCACGCGACCGTCCCACAGCGACGTACCCGCGGTCAGCAGCGCGGGCAGCGTCATCGCGACCGCGGCGACGATGCTCGCCACGGCGAGGCCGTCGAAGCCCGCCCACCGCCGCCCGGTGCTCGCGCTGAGCAGGATGTACGCCGCCCACGCGGCGCCGGCGAGCAGGGCGTACGCGACGCCGGCCAGGTCGAGCCCGGTCCGCTGGAAGCCGAGGAGGGCGACCCCGATCGCGGCCAGCAGCACCCACAGCAGGTCACGCGCCCGTCGTGAGCCCAGGAGTGCCAGGGACAGCGGGCCGATGAACTCGATCGTCACGGCGATGCCGAGCGGGATCCGGGAGAACGACTGGTAGATCGCCCAGTTCATCGTCGCGAGGCTGGCGCCGAAGGCGAGGACCACGAGCCAGTCGCGCTGCGTCCGGCCGGTGAACCGCGGCCGCGCGACAGCGGCGAGCACCAGCGCGCTCGTGACGAGTCGCAACCACACCATCGCGGTGGGGGAGATCTCGCCGAACAGTCCCTTGGCGATCGCCGCGCCGAGCTGGACCGAGAGGATCCCGACCAGGACCAGGCCGACCGGTCCGAGCAGGGTCGGGCTCGGTCGCTGGGTCACTGGCCAAGACTATTCAGCCCGCCGCGCCCTCCTCGAGGCTGTCCAGCGCGCGGCGGGCGTGGCGGCCCTCGGCCGCGAAGTAGTCGAGCCCCCAGTCTGCGACGAGCGAGGGGAACCGGAACGGCTCGCCCGGCTGGTCGGCGCCACGCAGCGCCTCCCTGACCTCCGCGAGGTCGGTCGTGGCCCGGTCCAGCTCGGCGAGGTAGTCCACCAGCATGCGCCGGGTCTGCTCGGGCTCGCTCGCGTGGCCGATCAGCAGCCGCAGCAGCACGGTGTGCTTGAGGACGGGGAACCCGGCGGGCGTCCGGTCCATCCACTCCTTCAGCGCCTGCTCGCCCGCCTCGGTGATGGCGTACGTCGTCACCTCGCGACCGCCGTCCGGACGCGTGTCGGCCCGCACGAGCCCGAGGCCGGTGAGGCGGCGCAGCTCGGTGTAGATCTGGCTCATCGCAGGCGCGACCCAGTAGAAGCGGAGGGTGATGTCGGCGCGCTGCTTGATCTCGTAGCCGGTCAGCTCGTCGCCGAACGTGAGGAGGCCGAGGATCGCGTAGCCCGTCACCGGGACGTCTTGACTCATCGTCTTCCGAGAGTAGTGTTCCTAATCGGAATAGTCACCCAACTCGCCGTCGTGGAGGCCCCGATGTCGCGCACCCTGCTCATGGTCGGAACCCGCAAGGGCATGTGGCTCGGGACCTCGGACGAGGCCCGGACCTCGTGGGACTGGGCGGGGCCGCACTTCCCGATGGAGGAGGTCTACTCCGTCATGGTCGACACCCGCGGCAACGCCCCGCGGCTGCTCGCGGGTGCCTCGTCGAGCTGGCTCGGCCCGCAGGTCTGGCGCTCCGACGACCTCGGCGCCACGTGGGACGGGACCCCCAACGGCGCCGCCCGCTTCCCCGAGGACACCGGCGCCACGCTGGCTCGCGTGTGGCAGCTGACGCCCGGGCCGTCGGCGAACGGCAGCGACGGCCTCGTCTGGGCCGGCACCGAGCCGGGCGCGATCTTCCGCTCGGAGGACCGGGGCGAGACGTTCTCGCTCGTCCGCGGGCTCTGGGACCACCCGCACCGACCGGAGTGGAACGAGGGCTTCGGCGGGCAGGCCTTCCACACGATCCTGCCGCACCCCTCGGACCCCTCACGCGTGCTCGCGGCGCTGTCCACCGGCGGGGTGTACGCCAGCGAGGACGGCGGCTCGTCCTGGAAGGCGTCGAACACGGGGGTGAAGGCGGAGTTCTTCCCCGGCGAGCGCAACTACCCCGAGTTCGGCCAGTGCGTGCACAAGGTCGCCCGCGACGCCGTCGACCCGGACCGGCTCTACCTGCAGAACCACGGCGGCGTCTACCGCTCCGACGACGGCGGCGCGTCATGGCAGGACATCGCTCCGGGGCTCCCGACCGAGTTCGGCTTCGCGATGGTCGCCCACCCCCACCGGGCGGACACGGCGTACAACTTCCCGATCACGGGGGCCGAGGCCCGCTGGCCGGTCGACGGCAAGGCGCGGGTCTACCGCACCACGGACGCCGGCTCGTCCTGGGAACCGCTGGGGGAGGGGATCCTGCCGGACGGCTACTACACCGCCGTGATGCGTGACGCGCTGTGCGCCGACGACCACGACCGGCCCGGCCTCTACTTCGGCGGCCGGAACGGCGGTGTCTGGGCCTCGCCCGACGAGGGCGAGACGTGGTCGGAGATCCACAAGGACCTGCCGGACGTCCTCGTCGTCCGTGCTGCACGGATCTGAGGTCTACCCTCACGCCATGGCCGACTTCTCCTTGTCCCGCAGCATCCGCGTCGACGCGCCGCCGGACCGGGTCCACGCCCTCCTCGACGACTTCCGCGAGTGGCAGAAGTGGTCGCCCTGGGAGGACCTGGACGCCAACATGAGCCGGGAGTACTCCGGCCCCGACCACGGCGTCGGGTCGACGTACCGCTGGGCCGGCAACAAGAGGGCCGGCGAGGGCGAGATGACCATCACCGGGTCCACCCCGACCTCGGTCGTCGTCGACCTGGTCTTCCTCAAGCCGTTCAAGGCCACCAACGTCACCCGCTTCGACCTGGCCTCGATCGGGGAGTCGACCGACGTCACGTGGACGATGACGGGCACCCGCAGCGCGATCATGTCGGTGGCCGGCAAGCTCTTCTTCGACAAGGCGATCGCCAAGGACTTCGACCGTGGCCTGGCCGACCTCAAGACCCAGGCCGAGCGCGACGCCTGACCCCTCGGCTGGCGTCCCTTGCCCGTGAGTCTCTGAGCGACTCAAGGGTCCCGGGGCCGCGTCCCACCACTCCCCGTCGGCAGTTGCCGGTGAGTCTCCGAGGGACTCACCGGCACGCAGGGCGGAGGGGGGAGGCGAGGGGCCGAAGGGCAGCACGGGAGAGATCGACGCATCGGCCTGGGACTGCCTGGCCACGCTATCCGGCGCACGTCGACCTGCGGGCGACGGGATGGTCGGTCCCGCGAAGGTTGCGCGCGATGACGTCCGTCGAGGCGTTCTCGTGGCGCGACCGGTCGAGGCGGGTAGGGGACCCGGCGATCCGCTACCGACTCTCGCCGTTCTGGAAGAGGGTCGAGCGCGAGCTGCACGGCACCCCTGACGACCATCCGGCGCTCCACCAGCTCGTCGCCGAGGTGCGGTTCCTGGACGAGCGACGGGAGGCACGGGGCCGGCCGTCCGCGGCCTGACGGAGCCGAGGATCCGGATGAGACACCGCGCATCGACGGCGGGAGCGCCCACTAACCTGCAGGCATGACCCACGCAGCCGACGGACCCGACATCAAGCCCCGCAGTCGCGACGTCACGGACGGGCTCGAGAAGGCGGCGGCACGGGGCATGCTGCGCGCCGTCGGCATGGGCGACGACGACTGGGAGAAGCCCCAGATCGGTGTCGCGTCGAGCTGGAACGAGATCACCCCCTGCAACCTGTCGCTCGACCGGTTGGCCAAGGCGGTCAAGAACGGTGTGCACGCAGGCGGCGGGTTCCCGCTGGAGTTCGGCACGATCTCGGTCTCCGACGGCATCTCGATGGGCCACGAGGGCATGCACTTCTCCCTCGTCAGCCGTGAGGTCATCGCCGACTCGGTCGAGACGGTGATGATGGCCGAGCGCCTCGACGGCTCGGTGCTCCTGGCCGGGTGCGACAAGTCGCTGCCCGGCATGCTCATGGCTGCCGCGAGGCTCGACCTGGCCAGCGTGTTCCTCTACGCCGGCACGATCATGCCGGGCCAGGTCGACGGCAGGGACGTCACGATCATCGACGCCTTCGAGGCCGTCGGCGCCTGCCTGGCCGGCAAGATCAGCCGTGAGAAGGTCGACGAGATCGAGCGCGCCATCTGCCCCGGCGAAGGCGCGTGCGGCGGGGCGTACACCGCCAACACGATGGCCAGCGTCGCCGAGGCGCTCGGCATGTCCCTCCCCGGGAGCTCGAGCCCGCCGGCTGTCGACCGCCGTCGTGACGGCTTCGCCCACAAGTCGGGCGAGGCCGTGGTCAACATGCTCCGCCAGGGCATCACCGCCCGCCAGATCATGACCCGCCCCGCGTTCGAGAACGCGATCGCGATGGCGATGGCGCTCGGAGGCTCGACGAACGCAGTGCTGCACCTGCTCGCCATCGCGCGCGAGGCCGAGGTCGACCTGACCCTCGACGACTTCACGCGCATCGGCCGGAAGGTCCCGCACCTGGCGGACATGAAGCCGTTCGGTCGCTTCGTGTGGACCGACTTCGACCGCGTCGGCGGCATCCCGGTGCTGCTGCGCGCCCTGCTCGATGCCGGCCACCTCCACGGCGACGTGCTGACCTGCACCGGCAAGACGATGGCCGAGAACCTCGCCGACCTCGACCCGAAGCCGCTCGACGGCGAGATCCTCCGCCAGCTCGACCGGCCGATCCATGCCACGGGCGGACTGACGATCCTCAAGGGCTCGCTCGCGCCCGAGGGGGCGGTGGTCAAGAGCGCCGGTTTCGACGACTCCACCTTCACCGGTACGGCCCGGGTTTTCGACGGCGAGCGCAAGGCGCTCGACGCGCTCGCCGAGGGCGCCATCACCGCCGGCGATGTCGTCGTGATCCGCTACGAGGGCCCGAAGGGCGGGCCGGGGATGCGCGAGATGCTCGCCATCACGGGCGCGATCAAGGGCGCCGGCCTCGGCAAGGACGTCCTGCTGATCACCGACGGCCGCTTCTCCGGCGGCACCACCGGCCTCTGCGTGGGCCACATCGCCCCGGAGGCGAGCGACGGCGGTCCCATCGCGTTCCTCCGCGACGGCGACCGGATCACCCTCGACGTGGCCAACATGACCCTCGACCTGCACGTCGACGAGGCCGAGCTGACCGCGCGGGCCGAGGGCTGGGAGCCCCTCCCGCCGAAGTACACCCGGGGCGTCCTCGGCAAGTACCGCAAGGTCGTCCAGAGCGCCGCCCACGGAGCGGTCTGCTACTGACTCGGTAGGTTGCGCAGGTGACCCGCACCTCAGCAGAGCTCGACGCCGCAGACCCCCTCGCCCGCTTCCGCGACCGCTTCGTGGGAGCGTCGAGCGACCTCGTCTACTTCGACGGCAACTCCCTCGGTCGACCCGTGGCCGCCACGGCAGATCGCCTCGCCGGGTTCGTCGAGCAGGACTGGGGTGGGCGCCTGATCCGCGGGTGGGACGAGCAGTGGATGGACCTGCCGACGACGCTCGGGGACGACCTGGCGCGCGTCTGCCTCGGCGCGGCGGCCGGTCAGACGGCGGTCGGCGACTCGACGACCGTCTGGCTCTACAAGCTGATGCGCGCGGCCGTCGACCACGCGGTGCGCACCGACCCCGGCCGCACCGAGATCGTCATCGACACCGACAACTTCCCGACCGACCGCTACGTCGCCGAGGGGGTCGCCGCCGAGCGCGGGCTGACGCTGCGGTGGATCGAGGTCGACACCTCGGAGGGCGTCACCGCCGACCAGCTCCGCGAGGCGGTCGGAGAGCGCACCGCCCTCGTGGTGCTCAACCACGTCGCCTACCGCTCGGCGTGGCTCGCCGACGCCCACGAGCTGACGCGGATCAGCCACGACGCCGGTGCGCTGGTGCTGTGGGACCTGTGCCACTCCGCTGGCGCGGTGCCCGTCGCCCTCGACGAGTGGGACGCAGACCTCGCCGTCGGCTGCACCTACAAGTACCTCAACGGCGGGCCCGGGTCGCCGGCCTTCGGCTACGTCAACGCCCGCCTGCAGGGCGACCTCACCCAGCCGATCCAGGGCTGGATGGGCCATGCCGACCCGTTCCTGATGGGGCCGGGCTACACCCCGGCTCCCGGCATGCGGAGGTTCATCTCGGGGACCCCGCCGATCCTCGGGATGGTCGCCATGCAGGACATGCTGGCCCTGGTGGAGGAGGCCGGCATCGAGGCGATCCGTGCGAAGTCCGTCGCCCTGACGTCGTACGCCGTCGAGCTCGCCGACGCCACGCTGCCCGAGGTCACCCTTGCCTCGCCGCGCGACCCGGAGCGGCGTGGCGGCCACGTGACGCTCCACCACGACCGGATGCGCGAGGTGACCGCACTGCTGTGGGAGCGCGACGTCATCCCGGACTACCGCGACCCCGGTGGCCTGCGGATCGGCCTGTCCCCGCTGTCGACCTCCTTCGACGAGGTCGAGCGCGGCATCGCGGCCGTCGCGGAGGCGCTGCGATGACCGGACCGGTGGGGGTGCGGCTCTCGGCGACGCGAACCCGGGCGACCAACGACCACGGCCAGCCCCTGGGCCGCCCCGTGGAGTGGACGGGCGCGGCGGCGCCCGCGAGGGACACGGTCCTCGAGGGGAGAGGGGTCCGGCTCGAACCGATCGGTCCGCAGCACGTCGACGACCTCCTCGCCGCGCTCTGCCGTGCGGGGGACGACCCCGTCTGGACCTACCTCGCCTGGGAGCGCCCGCGCGACCGCGAGCAGATGGCCGACCTCGTCGACCAGCTCGCGACCGACCACGAGCGGGTGTTCTTCGCGATCGTCCCGACCGAGACCGACCGGGCGGCCGGCTTCTGCGGACTGATGCGCATCGACCCCGCGATGGGCTCGATCGAGATCGGCGGGATCGCCCTCGGGCGCCAGCTCCAGCGCAGCCGCGCCGCGACCGAGCTGCAGGCCCTCCTGATGCGCCACGTCTTCGACGACCTCGGCTACCGGCGCTACGAGTGGAAGTGCGACAGCCTCAACGCGCCGTCGCGCCGGGCAGCGCTCCGGCTCGGCTTCATCTGGGAGGGCCGCTTCCGCAACGCGGTCGTCTACAAGGGCCGCAACCGCGACACCGACTGGTTCTCGATCACGGACGGCGAGTGGCCACGGGTGCGCGGAGCGCTCGACGCGTGGCTGGACGACGCCAACTTCGACGACCGGGGCGGTCAGCGCACCCGCCTCGCGGCCCGGGCGCCCCGACCCGACCAGCAGGAGGCCTGAGATGGACCAGCGCGTCAGCTTCATCACGCTCGTCGTGACCGACCTCGACGCCACCCGGCGCTTCTACGTCGAGGGCCTGGGCTGGGAGCCGGAGCTCCACGTGCCGGGGGAGGTGCTGATGTTCAAGGTCGCGGAGAAGGTCGTGCTCAGCCTGTGGGCCGAGAGCGGGTTCGTGGCCGAGGTGGGCGAGGCGCCGACGCGCGGCGGCGTACCCCCGTTCACCCTGTCCCACAACCTGGCCACCACGCACGGTGTCGACACCGTCCTCGAGCAGGCACGTGCCGCCGGGGCGTCGCACGTCAGCGAGGCGAGCGAGCGCGACTGGGGTGGCTACTCCGGCTACTTCGCCGATCCCGACGGATTCCGCTGGGAAGTGGCCTGCAACCCGGGCGAGATCGGGCAGTCTGTGCTCCCGTGAGCGCTGTCAGCACCGGGAGCACCGGACACGCCGTCCCCGGCTGGGACGACTACTTCCTCGGCATCGCCGATGCCGTCGCCGCGCGGGCCAAGTGCACGCGTCGCCGCGTGGGCGCGGTCCTGACGATCGACCACCGCATCATCGCGACCGGCTACAACGGGGCGGCGCCGGGCGAGGACGACTGCCTGGCCGGGGCGTGCCCGCGGGGGCAGCTGGGGTACGACGTCGTACCCGGGCTCGGCGACTACGACCGGCCGGGCACGGAGGGCTTCTGCATCGCCATCCACGCCGAGGTCAACGCGCTGCTGTTCGCGACGCGCGACACCAAGGGCGCGACCGCCTACATCACCGATCCGCCCTGCCCGGGCTGCCGCAAGGCGCTGGCAGCGGCGGGCGTGGTGCGCGCGGTGTGGCCCGGCGGCGAGCACGACCGGGTCGGCCTCACCGCGTGGAGTCGTCCGTAGCGGTCTCCTCGGCGACCTCGGCGGCCCGCTTCTCCTCGGCCTTCCGTCGACGCTTCACCTCGCCCCGCGCGATGAAGAACGCGACCAGGACCGGGATGGCGAGCTTCCGGACCGTGTCGACCCACCCGGGCAGGTCGGGCAGGTCGACGTCGGGCCACGGGATCGAGGGAAGGGTGATGTCGGGCCACGGGATGGACGGCAGGTCCGGCCACGGGATCGAGGGCAGGTCGACGTCCGGCCACGGGACGTCCACGCTCGGCCACGGGACCAGCGTCAGCAGCCAGACCAGCAGGATCGGTACGCCGACGCCTGCGGCAGCCAGGGCGGTCTGTCGTGCGGTGTGGAGGTTCGGGTGCCGGCCGATCCACTCGGCGCGCTGCGCCGCCTTCGACCCGGCCTCGGGCTCGAAGTCGGTTCCGCCGAGACCGGTGTGCGCCTCGGTCTCGGCGTCGTGCAGCGTGACGCGACGTGCCGGTCCCGTCATCCCGAACTTCAGGCGGACGGCCCCCTCGGCACCCTTCGCCGCGACGACGATCGTCTCGTCGGAGGTCTTCGTCCTCCCCACCTCCACCCCGTCATGGGTCCAGACGGCCTCCCGGACGAGCGCACCCCGCTCGACAGCGACGGTGTGCTCGCCGTCGTCACGCACCAGGTGCCAGCGTTCGATCTCCCCCATGTGGCCATACTGCCGCAGGCCCGACGCCACCTCGTGCCTAACCTGTGTGGTCAGTACACCTAGCGGCCGCCCTGCCGCCCGCGTACCCAGACCAGCTCGCCCGACTCCCACAGCCCGAGCGCGACGGGGACCAGGCTGGTCATCGCCTCGGACGGCGAGAGCGCGGCGAGCTCGGCGGCGTGCTCGCTGCCGTACGCCTGCCCGGTCGCGTTGTTCTGCTGGTCGACCCGGGAGTCGCGCCGGGCGGGCGAGCCGGCCTCCTGGGCCTGCGCGATCGAGCGGGCGGCCTCGAGCCCGAAGCGCGCGGTGAGCGTCGCCTGCCACATGAAGTGGCGCATCGCGTTGGTGCGGCCGGGGACGCCGCGGCCGTGCTTCGCAGCAGCCTGGAGGGCGGCCTGCGAGATCCGCAGCACCTCGAACGCCTCCGATGGCCCGAGGCCCGCCCTGGTCGCCGCGACGTAGAGGCGCGGGACCCCCGTCCCCGCGTGGATGGCCTGCTGCACCGCGTCACCGAAACCCATGGACACACAGTGACAGACTCTGACCATGGCCCGACCACCCCGCTTCCCGGCCCCGCTCCGCCCCGGCGACCGCATCGCGGTGACCGCGCCGTCCGCCGGCGTCGAGGGGCCTTCGGCGGCGCGGATCGACTTCTCCCTGGACTGGCTGCGCGGTCGTGGGTACGACGTCGTGGTGGGGGAGTGCCTCTACGGCGACGGCCTCACCTCCGCCCCCGCGGCGCAGCGGGCAGCCGAGCTGACCCGGATGCTCGCCGACCCCGACATCCACTGCGTGGTGCCGCCGTGGGGTGGCGAGACCGCGATCGACATGGTCGACCTGCTCGACTGGGACGCGCTCGCCGACGCCGAGCCCACGTGGATCGTCGGCTACTCGGACATGTCCACCGTGCTCGTGCCCCTCACCACCCGCCTCGGCTGGGCCACGCTCCACGGCGACAACCTCGCGGACACGCCGTACGCCGTCCCCGACGGCCTGCTGCACTGGCTCGACCTTGCCGGCGGCACCGGCCCCTTCGTGCAGCGCGACTCCGGGCTCGTCGCCGAGTGGGTCCGCTTCGAGGAGGACGCGCGGGCCACCGAGTGGGCACACGTCGGCGAGGGCCGGTGGGAGGTCGAGGGCGGTGGTCGCCTGGACGTCACCGGCCGGCTCGTCGGGGGCTGCGTGGAGACGATCGCCAACCTCGCCGGCACGCCGTACGGCGACGTGCGCGCGTGGGCCGAGGGCCTGGACGAGCCCACCATCGTCTACGTCGAGGCGTGCGAGGAGCACGCGATCAACATCTGCCGCTACCTCCACGCCCTGCGGCTGGCGGGGTGGTTCGACCGGGCAGCCGCCGTGCTGGTCGGCCGCACCAACGCCCCGGACCACGATGACCTGACCCAGCGCGGTGCGGTGCTCGACGCCCTGGGCCGCCTCGACCTGCCGATCGTGTGGGACCTCGAGATCGGGCACGTGCCGCCGCACCTGCCGCTCGTCAACGGCGCGCTGGTCCGGGTCGTGGTCGACGGCGACACCCGCGAGATCACCCAGACCCTCGTCTGAGGGGTGGCCGCTGTCGGTGCGGCGTGGCAGGGTCGATCGCATGGCTGACCCGAAGCAGAAGCTCACCGCGCAGCAGGTCCGCGAGACGGACGGTCTCGACGACTGGCGGCTGCTGCTCACCGGCATCCGCGCCCGCTTCCGCACCGGCGACTTCGCCACCGGGCTCGCGCTGGTGGACCGCATCGGCGCGGCGGCCGAGGAGGCCGACCACCACCCCGACGTCTCGCTGACCTACCCCGAGGTCATCGTCACCCTCTCCAGCCACGACGTCGGCGGCATCACCAGCCGCGACGTCGACCTCGCGCGGCGGATCAGCGGCTTCGCGGCAGACGCGGGCGTCGAGGCCGACGTCGCCGGGCTGACCCAGGTCGAGCCGGGCCTCGACACCGCGGCAGGGGAGCGGTTGGCGCCCTTCTACGCCGCGCTCCTCGGCGGCAGGGTGGGCGAGCACGGCGAGCCCGTCGACCCCAGCGGGCAGGTGCCGGGCCTGTGGTTCCAGGGCCCGAACGAGCCCAGCGAGGACGACCCCGCCCTGCCCGAGCAGGACCACGAGCAGCGGTGGCACTTCGACGTGTGGGTCGCCGAGGACGAGGGCGAGCGCCGGGTGCAGGCGGCGCTCGAGGCCGGGGGACGACTGGTGAGCGACCGCTTCGCCCCGTCCTACTGGGTCCTCGAGGACGCCGACGGCAACCGCCACTGCGTCTGCACCCGCTCGGGTCGCTCCTGACCGCTCCGTCGCGGCGCGCGATGCCACATCGCGAGACTCGCGTTCCAGATGCTGGGACGCCTGTCACACTTGCTTGACGCCGGACCACCCCGGCGACGACGGTTGTCGCATGCGCACCGAGATTCTTGTACGCACGCGACGCGTGAGCTGAGGCCAGTCGGCCAACGCACGCGCGTCACCCCTCGTCGCCCACCGGGCCGAGGGGTTTTTTCATGGGCTCATCGCCGGACACAGCACACGCAGGAGAGAAGGACATGACGCAGCAGGGCGCACAGGGAAGCGGGTCGGTCACGGGCGCACAGAGCCTGGTCACGTCCCTCGAGGCGGCCGGTGTCACCGACATCTTCGGCATCCCGGGCGGCGCCATCCTCCCGGCCTACGACCCCCTGATGGACTCCACGCGGATCCGGCACATCCTGGTCCGCCACGAGCAGGGCGCCGGGCACGCCGCCCAGGGCTACGCCGCCGCGACGGGCCGGGTGGGCGTCTGCATGGCGACCTCGGGTCCCGGCGCGACCAACCTCGTCACGCCGCTGGCCGACGCCCACATGGACTCCGTGCCGATGGTGGCCGTGACCGGGCAGGTCGGGGCCTCGATGATCGGCACCGACGCCTTTCAGGAGGCCGACATCCGCGGCATCACGATGCCGATCACCAAGCACAACTTCCTGGTCACCGACCCGGCCGACATCCCGCACACCATCGCCGAGGCCTTCCACATCGCCTCGACCGGCCGTCCGGGGCCGGTCCTGGTCGACGTGGCCAAGTCGGCGCTCCAGGCGCAGACGACGTTCGCCTGGCCCGACGAGCTGAACCTCCCCGGCTACCGACCGGTGACGACGCCGCACTCCAAGCAGATCAAGGAGGCCGTCCGGCTGATCCGCGAGGCCCGGCGGCCCGTGCTCTACGTCGGCGGCGGCGTGATCCGGGCCCGCGCGTCGCGGGAGCTCGCGCAGCTCGCCGCGCTGACGGGCATCCCGGTCGTCACGACGCTCATGGCGCGCGGGGCGTTCCCCGACAGCCACCCGCAGCACCTCGGCATGCCGGGCATGCACGGGACGGTCGCCGCGGTCGCCGGCCTGCAGAAGAGCGACCTGATCATCAGCCTCGGTGCGCGGTTCGACGACCGCGTGACCGGCAACCTCGACTCCTTCGCCCCCGGGGCGCTCGTCGTCCACGCCGACATCGACCCGGCCGAGATCGGCAAGAACCGGCACGCCGACGTCCCGATCGTCGGCGACTGCAAGGAGGTCATCTCCCAGCTCATCGCGCTCCTCCAGGCCGAGGGGGCCGACGGCGACTACGAGGCGTGGGTGGCGTTCCTCGCCGGCGTCAAGCAGAAGTACCCGCTCGGCTACGACGCCCCGACCGACGGCTCGCTCGCGCCGCAGTACGTCCTCGAGCGGCTCGGTGCCATCGCCGGTCCCGAGGCGGTCTACTGCGCCGGCGTGGGGCAGCACCAGATGTGGGCAGCCCACTTCGTCGGCTACGAGAACCCCAACACGTGGATCAACTCCGGTGGCCTCGGGACGATGGGCTTCTCGGTGCCCGCGGCGATGGGCGCCAAGGTGGGTCGGCCCGACAGCACGGTCTGGGCGATCGACGGCGACGGCTGCTTCCAGATGACCAACCAGGAGCTCGCGACCTGCGCGATCAACGACATCCCGATCAAGGTCGCGATCATCAACAACGAGTCGCTCGGCATGGTGCGGCAGTGGCAGACGCTCTTCTACAACGAGCGCTACTCCAACACGGACCTGCACTCCAAGCGGATCCCCGACTTCGTCAAGCTGGCCGACGCCTACGGCTGCGTCGGCCTGGCGTGCGAGTCGCCCGACGAGGTCGACGCGACCATCGAGAAGGCCATGGCCATCGACGACCAGCCGGTCGTGGTCGACTTCCGGGTGCACCGGGACGCGATGGTGTGGCCGATGGTGGCCGCCGGCACGAGCAACGACGAGATCAAGTACGCCCGCGACCTGGCGCCCCAGTTCGAGGACGTGCAGGACGACTGGGAGGTCCGGGCATGAGCACCACGAACAAGCACACGCTCAGCGTGCTGGTCGAGAACAAGCCGGGCGTCCTCGCCCGCATCGCGAGCCTGTTCTCCCGCCGCGGCTTCAACATCGACAGCCTGGCGGTGGGCCCGACCGAGCACCCCGAGGTGTCGCGGATGACCATCGTGGTCAACGTCGACGAGTCCCCGCTCGAGCAGGTGACGAAGCAGCTCAACAAGCTCGTCGAGGTCATCAAGATCGTCGAGCTCGACGGTCCGGGGTCGGTCAACCGCGAGCTGCTCCTCGTCAAGGTCCGCGCCGACGCCGCCACCCGCGGCGCGGTGCTCGACGCCGTCCAGCTCTTCCGGGCCAAGGTGGTCGACGTCGCACCCGACGCGGTGACCGTGCAGGCCGTCGGCAACGCCGACAAGCTCGCCGACCTGCTGCGCGTGCTCGAGCCCTTCGGCATCCGCGAGCTCGTCCAGTCGGGCATGGTCGCGATCGGACGCGGCTCGCGCTCGATCAGCGAGCGCACGCACCGCCCGGTCGCCGTACCCGCTCCCGTTTCCGCAATCGCCAACTGACCGCAGCACCAACCCATGAAGGAGAGCCCCCAGTGGCTGAGATGTTCTACGACGACGACGCCGACCTGAGCCTGATCCAGGGCAAGAACGTCGCGGTGATCGGCTACGGCAGCCAGGGCCACGCCCACGCGCTGTCCCTGCGCGACTCCGGCGTCGACGTCCGGATCGGCCTGCAGCCCGGGTCGAAGAGCCGCGACAAGGCCGAGGCCGAGGGCCTGCGCGTCCTCACCCCGCGCGAGGCGGCGGAGGAGTCCGACCTGATCGTGATCCTCGCCCCCGACCAGCACCAGCGGAAGCTCTACGCCGAGGAGATCGAGCCGGCCCTCACCCCGGGCGACACCCTCGTCTTCGGCCACGGCTTCAACATCCGCTTCGGCTACATCACCCCGCCCGAGGGCGTCGACGTGTTCATGGTCGCCCCGAAGGGCCCCGGCCACCTGGTGCGCCGCGAGTACGTCGACGGCCGCGGCGTGCCCGTGCTCGTGGCCGTGGAGAAGGACGAGTCCGGCAAGGCCTGGGACCTCGCGCTCTCCTACGCCAAGGCGATCGGCGGCCTGCGCGCCGGCGGCATCAAGACCACGTTCACCGAGGAGACCGAGACCGACCTGTTCGGCGAGCAGGCCGTGCTCTGCGGCGGCGCGTCGCAGCTGGTGATGTACGGCTTCGAGGTGCTGACCGAGGCCGGCTACCAGCCCGAGGTCGCCTACTTCGAGTGCCTCCACGAGCTCAAGCTGATCGTCGACCTGATGTACGAGGGCGGCATCGCCAAGCAGCGCTGGTCGGTCTCCGACACCGCGGAGTTCGGTGACTACGTCTCCGGACCGCGGGTGATCACGCCCGAGGTGAAGAAGAACATGGAGGACGTGCTCGCCGACATCAAGAACGGCGCGTTCGCCGACCGCTTCATCACCGACATGGACAACGGTTCGCCGGAGTTCACCGAGTTCCGCAAGAAGGCCGAGAGCCACCCGATCGAGCAGACCGGTCGCGAGCTCCGCAAGCTGATGGCCTGGGTCAAGTCCCACGACTCCGACTACGTCGAGGGCACCTCGGCCCGCTGACACTGCCCGCGCCCGGACGGCGCGTCGGACGATCGCACCTGGTCGCCGGCGCGCCGTTCGCGTCTCCCGGCGACGGGTCGCCTCCCGCTAGCGTCGGTCCCACACGACGAGCGGGAGGCGAGCGGATGATCCTGCGCAGATGGCGAGGAGCGGTCCGGGCCGCGGACGCCGAGGCATACCTGCGTCACCAGGACGAGACGGGCGTTCGCGACTACCGACAGACCGAGGGCAACCTGGGGGCGCTGGTCCTGAGCCGCACGCGCGACGACGGCCTGGTCGAGGTGGAGGCGGTGTCGCTGTGGCGGTCGATGGACGACGTACGACGCTTCGCCGGCGACGAGCCGGGCCGGGCGGTCTTCTACCCGGGCGACGACGACCTGCTCGCCGAGAAGGACCTCCACGTCGACCACTTCGAGGTGGTCGGCGCCGATCTCGACCGGCGGCTGCTCGCACCGCCCGACCAGGCGGTCGGTGCTGGCTCCTGAGCCCTCGGTGCGCGACGATGCGGTCATGAGCAACACGACCACGCCCGCGTCGGGGCTGGAGCAGACCCGTCGGCTCGGAGTCGAGACGACCGGCATCGAGATCATCGAGGAGTCCGAGCGGACGGCGCGCCCTCGCGACCTGTTCTGGCCGTGGTTCGCGGCCAACGTGTCGGTGTTCGGCATCAGCTACGGCTCGTTCGTGCTGGGCTTCGGCATCTCCTTCGTCCAGGCGCTCGTCGTCACGGTGGTCGGCATCGTCGTGTCGTTCGCGCTCTGCGGCATCATCGCGATCGCTGGCAAGCGCGGCTCGGCCCCCACGATGGTGCTGAGCCGAGCGGCGTTCGGCGTCAACGGGCAGAAGCTGCCCGGCGTCGTCTCGTGGCTGGTCTCCATCGGCTGGGAGACCTTCCTCGCGATCCTCGCCGTCCTCGCCACCGCCACGATCTTCGACCAGCTCGGCTGGTCGGGCGGCACCACGACGCAGGTCGTCGCGACCGTCGTCGTCGCGCTCCTCATCGTCTCGGCGAGCGTCGCCGGCTACCACGTGATCATGCGGATGCAGTCGGTGCTGACGTGGATCACCGGCATCGCCACGATCGTCTACGTGGTTCTCACGCTCGACGAGATCGACTGGTCGGCGGTCAGCGCGATCCCCAGCGGCAGCGCGCAGCAGATGGTCGGCGCGCTCGTCATGGTCATGACCGGCTTCGGACTCGGCTGGATCAACATCGCCGCCGACTGGTCGCGCTACCAGCACCGCGACGCACCCGGCGCGGCCATCGTCGGCTGGAACACCTTCGGCGGAGCGATCGCCCCGGTGCTGCTCGTCGTGTTCGGACTGCTGCTCGCGGGCTCCTCCGAGGAGCTGTCGGCCGGGATCGTCGCCGACCCCATCGGGACCCTCGGCACCCTGCTGCCGACCTGGTTCCTGGTGCCGTTCCTCCTCGCCGCCATCCTCGCCCTCGTCAGCGGCGCGGTGCTCGGCATCTACTCGTCCGGCCTGACGCTGCTGTCGCTGGGCGTGCGGATCCCGCGACCGGCGGCGGCCTTCGTCGACGGCGTCATCCTCACCCTCGGCACCATCTGGGTGGTCTTCTTCGCGGAGGACTTCCTGGGCCCGTTCCAGAGCTTCCTCATCACCCTCGGCGTCCCGCTGGCGGCGTGGGCGGGGATCATGATCGCGGACATCGCGCTGCGCAAGCGTGACTACAACGACGAGGCGCTGTTCGACGCGAGGGGTCGCTACGGCTCCGTCGACGTCACCTCGGTCGTGACGATGGTCGGCGCCTCGGTCATCGGCTGGGGACTGGTGGTCAACAACTTCGCCACCGATGCGGAGTGGAACAACTGGCAGGGCTTCCTCATCGAGCCGCTCGGCCTCGGCACGTACGTCGACGACCCCGCGGGTCCCTACTGGGAGGGTCCGTGGGCCTACGCCAACCTCGGCGTGCTCCTGGCGCTCGTCCTGGGCTTCGGCGTGACCTACGTGGCCCGGCGCGCGAAGGTGCGCCGCCAGGAGTCCTGAGCCTGCCGTGGACCCCGTGCTCCCCACGGACCTCCGCGCGCACGCCGAGGAGCTGCTGGCGACCAACCGCTACCTCACCCTCGGCACCGTCTCACCGGACGGTCGTCCGTGGACGTCACCCGTCTACTTCGCGGCCGACGGGCTGACGTCGTACTACTGGTGCTCGACGCTCGACAGCAGCCACTCGGCGAACCTCGCCCACGACGACGCGGTCAGCCTGGTGGTCTTCGACTCCACGGTGGCGCCCTACACGGGCCGAGCGGTCTACGCGTCGGGTGCCGCCGCCCCGGTCGTGGAGGAGGAGCTCGACCACGCGCTGTCGGTCTACCCGGGACCTGAGGGCCGCGGTGGGTCCGTCCTGGACCGCGACGACGTCAGCGCCGGCTCACCGTGGCGGCTCTGGAAGGCCGTGGCGAGCGCCGTCTGGGTGCTGTGCCCGAGGGAGCGGGGGAGGCCGTGCGACCTGCACGGGCGCAGCGACGACCACCGGGCCGCGGTCGTCCCCTGAGCCGCGACACGCCCGGGACTCGCCGGTGAGTCTCCTGGAGACTCACTGCACAGTGCGCCGGGAACACGCAGGTCAGACCGTGTGTTGGGGACGGCGTGAAGATCGAGATCTGGTCCGACGTCGTCTGCCCGTGGTGCTACATCGGCAAGCGGCGCATCGAGAACGCCCTGGCCGAGTTCGAGCACGCCGACGAGGTGGAGGTGCACTGGCGCTCCTTCCAGCTCGACCCGGGCGCGCCCACCGAGCCGACGGAGGGCACGACGGCGATGCTGGCGCGCAAGTACGGCCAGTCGCCCGACGGCGCCCAGCAGATGCAGGACCGGGTCGAGGCGGTGGCGGCCGAGGAGGGCCTGGTCTACCGGCTCTCGCAGACGCTCCACCTCAACACGGTCGACGCCCACCGGTTGATCCACCTCGCCCACGAGCAGGGTGGCAACGAACTCCAGGGCCGGGTGAAGGAGGCCCTGCTCGCGGCCTACTTCACCGAGGGCCGCAACGTCGCCGACCACGCCGTGCTGCGTGACGTCGCGCAGGCGCAGGGGCTGGACGCCGGCCGCGTCGAGGAGGTGCTCACCTCCCGGGAGTTCGAGTCCGACGTGCACGCCGACGTCGCGCAGGCGCAGGCCTACGGCGCCAGCGGCGTCCCGTTCTTCGTCGTCGACGGCAAGTACGGCGTCTCCGGTGCGCAGCCGACCGAGGTCTTCACGCAGGTGCTCGAGCGCGCGTGGTCGGAGTCCCGCCCGAAGATCGAGGTCCTCGCGACCGGCGACGAGTGCGGCCCCGACGGCTGCGCCATCTGAGGCGTCACTGCTGCGACTTGACCCCCTGGGCGGCCTTCTCCGCAGTCGTCAGCACCCGGGCCGCCCGTGTCTCGGGCCGCTTGGCCAGCACGATCCACGTGAGGATGAGCTTCTGGGCCGAGGGTGACCACGAGTCCCAGTGCTCGCGGGAGCCCGGGTGGCCGTCGAAGGCGGCGGCCAGGTCGTCGGGCACGACGCAGTCCTCGACGTCGTCCATCAGGGTCCACATGCCCGACTCCTTGGCGACGGCGACGGCGGCAGCACCCGCGGGCTCGAGGAGGCCCGCCTCCTCGAGCCGGGCGATGCGGCCCTTGTTGATGCGGGTCCACATGCTGCCCCGCCGACGCGGGGCGAACCACTGCTTCGAGCGGTGCTCGTCGACCGGCCGGACGGTCGAGTCGACCCAGCCGTAGCGCAGCGCCTCCAGGACCGCCTCCTCGTAGGAGAAGGGGCGGTCGGCGGCCCGGCGCGGGCTCACCAGCCACACGCCCACCGGCTGCTCGTGGTGGTCACGGAGCCACGCGCTCCACGCCTCGACCGTCGTGGCCTCGAGCAGCTCCGCGTCGTCCATCGCGCCCATGCCCGGATCGTAGGCGCGGGGTACGACGTCCGGATGCTGGGGCGATGGGACGCGGGTCCGACTCGCGGGTAGTGTGGGCCGGGCACAGCGTCGTGCAGTCCCCGCACACACCCTTGACCACCCGAGGACCCCCCGCTGTGAACGCACCCGCTCCTGTGCCCACGTCCCGGCCAGTCGTGCTCATCGCCGAAGAGCTGAGCCCCGCCACGATCGAGGCGCTCGGCCCGGACTTCGAGATCCGCAGCTGCAACGGTGCCGACCGCGCCGAGCTCATCCCGGCGATCGCCGACGTCGACGCGATCCTGGTCCGCTCGGCCACCAAGGTGGACGCCGAGGCGCTCGCCGCAGCGCGGCGGCTCAAGGTCGTCGCCCGCGCGGGCGTCGGCCTCGACAACGTCGACGTCAGGGCCGCCACCCAGGCAGGCGTGATGGTCGTCAACGCGCCGACCTCCAACATCGTCAGCGCCGCCGAGCTCGCCGTCGCGCTGATGCTCGCCGCAGCCCGCCACATCAGCCCGGCCCACGCCGCCCTCCGCGGCGGTGAGTGGAAGCGCTCGAAGTACACCGGCATCGAGCTCTACGAGAAGACCGTCGGCATCGTCGGCCTCGGCCGCATCGGCGTGCTCGTCGCCCAGCGGCTCAGTGCCTTCGGCATGAAGGTCATCGCCTACGACCCCTACGTGCAGGCCGGTCGCGCCGCGCAGATGGGCGTGCGCCTCGTCGACCTCGACACGCTGCTCACCGAGTCCGACTTCATGAGCGTCCACCTGCCCAAGACGCCGGAGACGGTCGGGCTCATCGGCGCCGACCAGCTCGCCCGCGCGAAGTCGAGCCTGGTCCTGGTCAACGCCGCCCGTGGCGGCATCGTCGACGAGGCAGCCCTCTACGACGCGCTGAAGACCGGGCAGATCGCCGCGGCCGGCCTCGACGTCTTCGCGAGCGAGCCCTGCACCGACAGCCCGCTCTTCGAGCTCGAGAACGTCGTGGCGACGCCCCACCTCGGCGCGTCCACCGACGAGGCGCAGGAGAAGGCCGGCGTCGCCGTCGCCCGCTCGGTCAGGCTCGCGCTGAGCGGCGAGCTGGTGCCCGACGCCGTCAACGTGCAGGGCGGCGTCATCGCCGAGGACGTGCGTCCCGGCATCCCGCTCACCGAGAAGCTCGGCCGGGTGTTCACCTCCCTGGCCGGCGAGGTCGCGCAGCAGCTCGACGTCGAGGTCCGCGGCGAGATCACGGAGTACGACGTCAAGGTGCTCGAGCTCGCCGCACTCAAGGGCGTGTTCGCGGACATCGTGGAGGAGCAGGTCTCCTACGTGAACGCTCCGCTCCTGGCTGCCGAGCGCGGCACGGAGGTGCGCCTGGTGACCGATGCCGAGAGCCCCGACCACCGCAACCTGATCACCCTGCGCGGGACCCTCGCCGACGGCACCCAGGTGTCGGTGAGCGGGACGCTCGTGGGGATCGCGCAGAAGGAGCGGCTGGTCGAGGTCAACGGCTTCGACGTGGACATCGAGCCGACGACCCACCTCGCGTTCTTCACCTACGAGGACCGTCCCGGCATGGTCGGCGTCATCGGAGGAATCCTCGGCGACGCGGACGTCAACATCGCCGGCATGCAGGTCTCGCGCCAGGACAAGGGCGGCGCGGCCCTCGTCGCGCTCAGCGTCGACTCGGCGATCCCGGCCGACACCCTCACCGAGATCGAGGCAGCGATGCAGGCGGCCTCGGTGCGTGCGGTGGACCTGTCCTGATCGACGCGGTCGCCGCTAGGCGACCATCACCCGGCCGGCAGCGCGGCGCGCCGTCGGCCGGGTGGCGTCGGTGGACACGTGCTCCCACGCGGCGGCGAGGCGGCGTACGGCCTCGGTGAGGTCGTCGGGGGAGGCGGTCCAGGGGATCCGCACGTAGCGGTCGAGGCCACCCTCCACCGCGAAGACCGGCCCCGGCGCGACGACCACGCCCCGTCGCTCGGCCTCGGCGGTCGTCGCGGTGCCGAGCGCCTCGGGCAGCTCGCACCACAGGGCCAGCCCGCCGTCGGGGACGCGGAAGCGCCACGACGGGAGGTGCTCCCGCACGGCGGCGACGAGGGCGTCGCGGCCCGTGAGCAGCCGTTGGCGGTGGAGCGGCAGCACCTCGTCGGCGCGGTCCAGCAGGTCGGCCAGGACGAGCTGCTCGAAGACCGGCGCCCCAAGGTCGAGGCCGATCCGTGCCTGCAGGAGCCGGTCCATGTCGGCGAGGGGCGCGCGCACCCAGCCGAGCCGGAGCCCGCCCCAGAACGACTTGCTCGCGCTGCCGATCGTGATGGCGTCGTGGGCGTGGGCCGCGAGCGGGCTCGGCATGGCGTCGGCCAGCCCGGGAGCCAACGCGAGCGCCTGGTGCGCCTCGTCGGCCACGACGGTCGTGCGGGTGCGGGCGAGGGCCCGCGCGAGCTCCTCGCGCTGGTCGTCGCTCATCAGCTGTCCGGTGGGGTTCTGGAAGTCCGGGATCAGGTAGGCGAGCCGGGGCGAGGTCTGGCGCAGCGTGGCGGCCAGCGCGTCGAGGTCCCAGCCGTCGGGATCGACGGTCGCCGCGACGAGGCGGGCGCCCGCGTGCCGTACGGCCTGGGTGGCGTTGGGGTAGGTCGGCGACTCGACGACGACCCGCTCGCCGGGCGCGGTGAACGCCTGCGCCACCACCGACGCCGCCGCCAGCGCGCCGGCGGTGACCATCACCTGCTCGGGCACGGTCGGGAGGCCGCGCGCCTCGTAGGACGCCGCGATCCGCGCTTGCAGCGCTGGCACGCCGAGCGGGAAGTAGCCCGGCCCGCTGAGGTAGGCCGGCAGCTGCTCGGTGGCGCGCTGGTAGGCCTCGACCAGGCCGGGCGGCGCGGAGTGCGCGGCGCAGTTCAGGTCGATGACGTCCTCCCCGCCCGTGCCGGGCATGAGCGACCGGTCGTGGGCACGGCGCTGCCCGCCGGGCACGGTGGTGAACGTGCCGGACCCGCGCCGCGCCTCGGCGTACCCCGACTCGCGCAGCACCTCGTAGGCGCGGGTCACGGTGGTGCGCGAGACGTCGAGGGCTGCCGTGAGGTCGCGCTCGCTGGGCAGCCGGACGTCGATGCCGACCCGTCCGTCCCCGATCAGCACGCGCAGGCTCTCGGCGAGGCCGAGGTAGGCGGGGGAGCGGGGGAAGTCACCGACGAGGGTGGCCACGCGCTGGGCGCTGACGAGACGGGACATGCAGGCCACTGTTCCATGATTGGCTATGTCGGACAAGGCCACTTGGCGTCAGGATCGTGCCATGACGAGCACGACCCCGACCCCCGCACCCACCGGGACGACCGCCCCCCGCGGCGTCCTCGTCGACCTGGGCCCGGTCGCGCAGCTGCGCGCCGGACGCCTCGCCCGACGCCTGCCGCAGCTCTACGTCGGGCTCTTCCTGTACGGCGTCTCGCTTGCGCTGATGGTGCGCGGCGCGTTGGGCCTCGCGCCGTGGGACGTGCTGCACTCCGGCTTCATCCGCCACGTCCCGATGACCCTCGGCCAGGCGGTCGTGCTCTTCAGCTTCGTCGTGCTGGTGCTGTGGATCCCCCTGCGGGAGATGCCGGGCCTGGGCACGATCAGCAACGCCGTCGTCGTCGGTCTCTCCGCCGACGCCACCCTCGCGGTGCTCGACCGCCCGGAGGCGATGGCGGGTCGGCTCGGCCTGATGGTCGGCGGGGTCCTGCTCTGCGGCCTGGCCAGCGCGCTCTACATCGGCGCGCAGCTCGGCCGCGGACCGCGGGACGGTCTGATGACCGGCCTGTCACGGCGCACCGGGCTCTCGCTCCGACTGGTCCGCACCGGCCTCGAGGTGTCCGTCGTCGTCATCGGCCTGCTGCTCGGTGGCGTCCTGGGTGTCGGCACCGTCGTCTACGCGCTGGCGATCGGCCCGCTCACGCAGCTGATGCTGCCGTGGTTCACCGTCGACCTGATGGCGCCGAGCGAGGGCTGATCCCGACCACCCGGGCCTCGCCCTCGCGGCGCGGGTCGGCGACGGCCTCGAGCGATCCGTCGGCGCGGGTCAGCGCGGCCCCGACGCCGCCGAAGTACATCGTCAGCTCGTCCTCGCGGCGCACGTCCTCGTCCGGCAGGCCGGCGTGGTGGACGTGCACGCGGGGGTGGGCGACGGCGGCCTCGAGGTCGAGCCCGCCGTTGACGAAACCGGCCAGCGCGCAGGCGACAGCCGTCGTGATGCGGTCGGCGCCAGGCGAGCCGATCGCCAGGGTCGAGCCGTCGTCGTGCCGACCGACGACCGGTGCCATGTTGGACAGCAGGCGCGAGCCCGGGGCGACGTCACGGGCGGGCGGGTTGAGCTCCTGCTCGCCGAGGCAGTTGTTGAGCCAGATGCCGGTGCCGGCGGCGATCATGCCGGCGCCGTAGCCCGACGACACGGTGAGCGAGCACGCGCCGCCGTCGGCGTCGGTGACCGAGACGTGGGCCGTCGAGCCCGACTCGAGGACCGCCCGGTGGTCGCTGTCGACCCGGTCCAGCCACGCGCGCGAGGCGGCGGGGAGGTCGGTGGCGACCTCGAGCACCTCGCGCCGGTGGCCGAGGACCGCCCGCTGCACCTGCACCAGGTGCTCGACGTCGTCGGCGTGCCACGGCCCCCGCGGCCTGTCCTCGAGGAGCCGGAGCATGGCTGCGAGGACCACGCCGCCGACCGACGGCGGTGTGGTCGTCGCCAGGCTCCAGCCGCCGACGCGCGTGGTCAGCGGGTCGCGGACGACCGGTGCGTACGCCGCCAGGTCGGCGCGCCCCAGCAGGCCGCCGCGGCCAACGACGTCGGCCGCGATCGCGTCGGCGAGGTCGCCCTGGTGGAGGGCGCGGGGTCCCGCGGTGGCGATCTGCTCCAGCGTCGCCGCGAGGTCGGCCACCACCACCCGGTCCTCGGTGAGCCGGCCCGACGCGTCGTGCAGCGCCGCGTGGCTCGCCGGGTCCCACCCGAAGATCGACTCGTGGACGTGGCGCAGGTAGTAGCGCGAGGCGGAGCCGAGGGCGAAGCCGCCCCGCGCGACGTCGATCGCCGGCGCCACCAGCTCGGCCCACGGCAGCCGGCCGTCGCGCGCGTGCGCCTCGCCGAAGGCGGCGAGCGATCCGTGGGTTGCCACGGAGCCCGCGCCGATCGTGATCTCGACCCCGCCGCCGTACTCCGTCGAGACGTCCCACGTCTCGGCCGCGGGTGCGTCGGCGGGACGGCCGATGCCGGGCCGGTCCACCCACCCGTCGACGGTGTACGCCGGCCCGGTGGCCGGTTGCGCGGTGACGAAGCCGCCGGAGCTGAGGGAGACGAGCCCGACCTCGGTGACCATCGAGACCAGGGCGGCCGCGATGGCGGCGTCGACGGCGGAGCCGCCGGCACGGGCGATCGCCTCCGCGGCGCCGGCCGCCTCGTGGCTCGGGGCCGCGACGGCGAGGGGTCTCACGGCGGCCGCTCGCCGGGGCTCAGCGCCGGGTGGCGATGACGGCGGACGCGTCGGCGGCCACCATCACCTCGACGGCCGTGAACCGCTCGTCGGTGAGCCACTGCTCGCGCAGCGTGTCGACGCGCCCGTAGGTGATCGGCGGCCAGGACTCGCAGGGTGCGAAGTCGTCGAGCACCACGATGCCGCCGGGCTCGACCAGGTCGATGACGGCGTCGACGCCCACCTCGGACGGGGTGCCGGAGTCGAGGAACAGCAGGGAGAAGGGACCGTGCTCGCGCAGCACGCTCCAGTCGGCGGCGAGCACCTCGACCTTGGCGTCGTCGTCGAAGATCCTCGACGCGGCACCGGCCAGCGACTCGTCCAGCTCGGCGGTGAGGATCCGCGCCCCGTTGCGTACGCCGCTGCGCAGCCACGCGGTGCCGACGCCGCAGCCGGTGCCGAACTCGGCCATGGTGCCGCCACGGGTCGCGGCCAGCGTCGCGAGGAGGCGACCGGTCTCGTTGCGGCAGAACGCGACGTAGCCGGCCTGCCGGCACACGTCGAACGCGCGCTGGACGATCTCGGGTAGCTCGGGAGGTGCAGACATGAGGTCGCCGAGTCTGTCACTCCTCGCGCGGGATCCCAGTGGACGGGCCGACATCTCACGATCTGACACGTTCGTGGAAACCGCGTGCGGCGCGCTGTCCGGCAGTCGTACAGTCGGCCCATCATGCGGAGCGTCTTCGTACTTATCGACCGCCGCGGCGAGGCCTGACAGAGAGGCCACCTCGTCGCGGTGTTCGGCGTTGACGAGGTTCCGCCACCCGGCCTTTCGCCCCTCCGCCGAGCGTCTGCTCGGCAGAGCTCGAAGCCACCGCCTTCGCGGCGGGTCCGTCGCAGTCCTGCGCGACCCGCACGCTCGTCGGCCGGCAGCCGGGCCCGGGCGATCCCCGCCGTCCTGCTTCCCCACCCGCCGCGGTGCCGGCGGCTTCGCGCTCACCCACACCGTCACGTAGGAGTGAGATCGATGTACCAGATGTACCCCGACACCTGGGGCCCCGCGGCCCACGACCCGGAGAACCCGCGCAGCGCGGAGAACACGGCGGTCGCCGTCCAGACCGCGCTTGACCTGCGAGACGGCGGCGGCCAGCGGCCGGACGACAACTAACGTTCGCCGCATGCCTGAGACCGCCCAGACCGCAGCAGCCCGCGACACCGGGAGCCCCACCCTCGCCGTCATCCCCGGCGACGGCATCGGCCCCGAGGTGACCGCCGAGGCCCTCAAGGTCCTCGAGGTCGCCTCGCCGGTGAAGTTCGAGTCGACTCGCTACGACCTCGGCGCCGAGCGCTACCTCGCGACCGGCGAGGTGCTGCCCGACTCGGTGCTCGCGGAGATCCGCGAGCACGACGCGATCCTGCTCGGTGCCGTCGGCGGCAAGCCCAACGACCCGAACCTGCCGCCCGGCATCCTCGAGCGCGGCCTGCTCCTCAAGCTGCGCTTCGAGCTCGACCACTACGTCAACCTGCGTCCGTCGCGGCTCTTCCCCGGATCCGTCTCGCCGCTCGCCGGTCACGTGCTGGACAAGGGTGAGGTCGACTTCGTGGTGGTGCGCGAGGGTACCGAGGGCCCCTACACGGGCAACGGCGGTGCGCTGCGGGTCGGCACGCCGGCCGAGGTCGCGACCGAGGTCTCGGTCAACACGGCGTACGGCGTCGAGCGGGTGATCCGCGACGCCTTCGCCCGGGCGCAGAAGCGACCGCGCAAGAAGCTGACGCTGGTCCACAAGACCAACGTGCTGACCAACGCCGGGTCGCTCTGGTGGCGGCTCTTCGAGTCGGTCGCGTCCGAGCACCCCGACGTGACGACCGACTACATCCACATCGACGCGGCCATGATCTTCATGGCCACCGACCCCGCCCGCTTCGACGTGATCGTCACCGACAACCTCTTCGGCGACATCATCACCGACCTGGCCGCCGCCATCACCGGCGGCATCGGGCTGGCCGCCTCCGGCAACGTGAACCCCGACCGGACGGCCCCCTCCATGTTCGAGCCCGTCCACGGCTCCGCCCCCGACATCGCCGGGCAGCAGAAGGCCGACCCGACCGCCGCGATCCTCTCCGGTGCGCTCCTGCTCGACCACCTCGGCCACGCCGAGGCGGCCGCCGCGATCGAGGCGGCCGTGCTGGCCGACCTCACCGAGCGCGACCCCGGCACGAGCCGTCGTACGAGCGAGGTCGGGGACGCCGTCGCAGCCCGCCTCTGAGCAGACTGAGTAGGTTTGACCCCATGCAGATCAGCACCACCGCCAACCCCCGTCCGGTCGACGACACCCGGCTCGCGGAGATCCTCGCGAACCCCGGGTTCGGGCAGCACTTCACCGACCACATGCTCACGGTCGAGTGGACCCCGGAGGAGGGGTGGCACGCGGCGCGCATCGAGCCCTACGGCCCGCTGACGGTCGACCCGGCGACCGCGGTGCTGCACTACGCGCAGGAGACCTTCGAGGGGATGAAGGCCTACCGGCACGACGACGGGTCCGTCTGGACCTTCCGTCCCGAGCAGAACGCCGCCCGGATGGTGCGCTCGTCGCAGCGTCTGGCCTTCCCCGAGCTGCCGGTCGACGACTTCGTCGCCTGCGTCGACGCGCTCGTCCAGGCGGACCAGCGCTGGGTGCCCCAGAACTCGACGGGACAGGGCGAGGGGGAGAAGTCCCTCTACCTGCGGCCCTTCATGTTCGCCTCGGAGGTCTTCCTCGGCGTCCGTCCGGCCCAGCACGTCACCTTCATGGTGATCGCCTCGCCCGCCGGCGCCTACTTCAAGGGCGGCGTGAAGCCGGTCAACCTCTGGCTGTCGGAGTCCTTCACCCGCGCCGGCCGTGGTGGCATGGGCGCGGCCAAGACCGGCGGCAACTACGCCTCGTCCCTCGCCGCCCAGCGCGAGGCGATCGAGCAGGGCTGCGACCAGGTCGTGTTCCTCGACGACCAGGAGTTCCGCTACATCGAGGAGCTCGGCGGGATGAACCTCTTCTTCGTCCACGCCGACGGCCGCGTCGTCACCCCCGAGACCGGCACCATCCTCGAGGGCATCACCCGCGCCTCGATCATCGAGCTCGCCGGCAAGCTCGGCCACGCCGTCGAGGAGCGCAAGTTCTCCATCGACGAGTGGCGCGACGGCGTCGCCTCCGGCGACATCACCGAGGTCTTCGCCTGCGGCACCGCCGCGGTCGTCACGCCGGTCGGTGAGCTCCGCTCGCCCCAGGGCGTCACGCCTGCGCCGTCCAGCACCGAGCTGACCATGCAGATCCGCGAGGCGCTGGTCGGGATGCAGTTCGGTCGCGCCGAGGACACCTTCGGCTGGATGCACCGGGTCGTGTGAGCGCGACCCAGCCGCCGCACCCGGACCCCGACCAGTCCTCCTGCTCGGGGTCCGCGGCGTTCGAGGCCCAGAGCTCGCGGTCGCTGCGCGACTTCATCCGGACCGAGTCCGGGTCCGCCGGGATGCTCGTGGTGGCTGCCCTGATCGCGCTGGTGTGGGCGAACTCGCCCTGGTCGGAGTCCTACGTCGACCTGTGGCACACCGAGCTGTCGATCAGGTTCGGCGACGGCGGGCTCACCATGGACCTGCACCACTGGATCAACGACGGCCTCATGGTCGTGTTCTTCTTCGTCATCGGCCTCGAGGTCCGCAAGGAGTTCGCCATCGGCGAGCTCGTCGACCGCAGCCGCGTGGTGGTGCCACTCGTCGCGGGCGTCATGGGGATGCTCGTGCCGGCCGCCATCTTCCTGGCGCTGAACCCGTCCGGGGAGGCCGCCGCCGGCTGGGGTGCGGTGATCGGCACCGACACCGCCTTCCTGCTCGGGGTGATGGCGCTCGTGGGCCCCGCGGTCTCGACCCAGCTGCGGATCTTCCTGCTGACGCTCACGGTCATCGACGACATCGTCGCCGTCAGCGTCATCGGCGTCGTCTACTCCGCCGAGCTCTCGCTCGGCGCCCTGGCCGTCGCCGCCGCGTGCCTGCTCGTGCTGGTCGGGCTCGACCGCGCCGGCGTCTGGCAGGCGGCGCCCTACGTGCTGGTCGTCCTGGTGCTGTGGTTCGCCACCCTCGAGTCCGGTGTGCACGCCTCCATCGCCGGCATGCTGAGCGGGCTCCTGGTCCCCGCCCTCGACCCGCGCCGGTCCGACGTGGAGGACGCGGCTCGCAGCTTCCGGGCCTTCCGGCAGTCGCCGATGCCCGGCGTGCAGCGGGCCGCCCGTCGGTCGCTGACCCGCGCGATCTCGGTCAACGAGCGCCTGCAGGAGGCGCTGCACACCCCGACCAGCCACGTCGTCGTACCCGTCTTCGCGCTGGCCAACGCCGGGGTCGACCTGCGCGACGGCGTCCTCGGCGACGCGTTCGGCTCGCGGCTGATGTGGGGCATCGTGCTCGGCCTCGTGGTCGGCAAGGCGCTCGGCATCTTCGCCGGCGCGTGGACGAGCGTGCGCCTGGGCTGGGGACGGCTCCCGCAGGGCGTCGGCCTCGGCCACACCCTCGCCGGCGGCGCGCTGTCCGGCATCGGGTTCACGGTGTCGCTGCTCATCATCAGCCTCGCCTTCGAGTCGTCGCGGCTGCAGGACCAGGCCCGGGTCGGCGTCCTGGTGGCCGCCGTGCTGGCGAGCCTCGCCGGCTGGCTCGCCTTCCGCTTCGCGGCCCGCTTCCTCGGCCAGCGCGACGCGGCCCTCCCGACCCATCTCAGCCGACCGGTCGACCCGGCGCGCGACCACATCGCCGGGCCGGTCGACGCGCCGCTGACGCTGGTGGAGTACCTCGACTTCGAGTGCCCCTTCTGTGCGCGGGTCAGCGGTGTCGGCAAGGAGCTGCGCGCGCACTTCGGTGACCGGCTGCGCTACGTCACCCGGCATCTGCCGCTGCCGGTCCACGTGCACGCCGAGCTGGCCGCGCTCGGTGCCGAGGCGGCGGCCCAGCAGGGCCGCTACTGGGAGATGCACGACGTGCTCTTCGCCCACCAGGACGAGCTCGAGCTGGAGGACCTCGTCGGCTACGCGGCCGGGCTCGACCTCGACGTGGAGAGGTTCCTCCGGGACCTCGAGGACGAGGACCTCGCCCGGCACGTCGCCCACGACGTCGCGTCGGCGGAGGAGAGCGGGGTGCGCGGCACCCCGACGTTCTTCATCGGCGAGACCCGGCACATCGGGCCCCACGACGCGCGGACCCTGATCGAGGCCCTCGAGTCGTCGCAGGGCGTGCCTCGGCCGATCGGCTGACCCGGTCCGGCCTGCGGGCCGATGCGTCGTACGTCCGGCGCGGCGAGGCTCGTCGACATGACCACGACCGTCGCCCCCGCTGGCCGACCCGACACCGCACCCCGCCGCCGCCGTGAGTGGTGGATCCCCGCGAGCCTGCTGGCCCTGACGTTCGTGCCGTCCGCGGCGGGCGCCGCACGGCTGGTCGACCTCTCGTCTGGCCGGACGGCCGAGAACGCCCGCTTCTTCGACCTGCCCGTCCCGGTCGTGGTGCACATCATCGGGGCGACGACCTACTGCGTGCTGGGGGCCTTCCAGTTCATGCCGTCCTTCCGCCGACGCCGTCCGCGCTGGCACCGGTGGAGCGGCCGCGTCCTCCTCCCGGCCGGCATGGCGGCGGCCGTGAGCGGGCTGGTGATGGCGGTGTCCGACCGGCTCCCGTCGTACGACAACACCGCCCTGATGTGGCTGCGGCTGTTCTTCGGCACGCTCATGGCGGTCGGGCTCGTGCTCGGCGTCGCCGCGATCCGCGCCCGCGACGTGCGCACGCACCAGCGGTGGATGGCGAGGTCGTACGCCGTCGCGCTGGGCGCCGGCACGCAGGCGCTGGTGCTCGGCCCGATGGTGCTCTTCGTCGACCAGCCCGGCGGTGACCTCAAGGCAGCCGGGATGGGGTTCGCGTGGGTCCTCAACCTCGCCGTGGCCGAGTGGCTGGTGCGGCGGTCGCAGGCGCGTCAGTCGAGCCGGCTGGTCTGGTAGGCCCAGAGCGCGAGCTCGACCCGGTTGCGGACGCCGAGCTTGGCCATGAGGGAGCCAAGGTGCGTCTTCACCGTGCTCAGCGAGATGTAGAGCTCGGCGGCGACCTCGTGGTTGGTGAGCCCGCGGGCGACCGCGACGAGCACCTGCTCCTCGCGCTCGGTGAGCGGCGACACCGGCTGCGGGGGAGTGTCGCGGTGGGCGAAGCTGCGCAGCAGCCGGGTTGTCACGGACGGGGCGATGAGGGAGCCGCCGTCCGCCGCCGCGCGCACCGCGTGGGTGAGCAGCTGGGGCCCGCAGTCCTTGAGCAGGAAGCCGCGCGCCCCGGCGAGAAGCGCGCCGTAGACGTAGTCGTCGAGGTCGAACGTCGTCACCACGACCACCGCCATCGGGTCTGCGACGTCGGGCCCGGCGAGCGCGCGGGTCGCCTCGATGCCGTTGAGGCGGGGCATCCGGATGTCGAGCAGGCACACATCCGGCCGCAGCGCACGCGCCTGCTCGACCGCGTCCTGCCCGTCGACGGCCGTCGCGACGACCTCGATGCCTTCCTGGGCGCCGAGGATCATCGCCAGTCCGGTGCGGACGATCTCCTGGTCGTCGGCGACCAGCACGCGCAGCGTCATCGGGCCTCCTCCAGCGGCAGTGTCGCACTGACCCGCCAGCCGCCCTCGGCGGCGGGGCCGGCGGCGAGGTGGCCGCCGAGCAGCTCGGCCCGCTCGGTCATGCCGACGATGCCGAACCCGTCGCCGCTGCCGGTCGATCCCCGTCCGTCGTCGGTGACGACGAGTCGCACGCCGCCCTCCTGGCGGCTGACCCGTACCTGCACGCAGGTGGCGTCGCGGGCGTGGCGCCGCGAGTTGGCGATCGCCTCCTGCGCGATGCGCTGCAGGGCGGCCGCGACGGTGGGGGACAGGTCGTCGAGGTCGTCGCCGACCTCGACGACCACCACCGGCCCGGGCCCGCCGCTCGCGAGGCCGAGGAGGTCCGCCAAAGGTCGCTCGGGCACCTCGTCGTCCGTGCGGAGCACGCGCAGCACCTTGCGCGTCTCCGCGAGGGTGCGTGTCGCCTCCTCGTCGATGCGGCGCAGCGCGTCCGTCGCCGCCGAGGGCTCACGCTCGGCCACTGCGAGGCCGGCCTGGGCGCTGATCGCGATGGCCGTGAGGTGGTGGGCGACCGTGTCGTGCAGGTCCCGGGCGAGGCGCTCGCGCTCGTCACGTCGTACGTCGTCGAGCTGGCGCGTCCGCAGCATCGAGCGGGCGCGGACCGCCGCACCGAGCGCGACCGCCGCGACGATGACCGACGTGCCGCCGATCCGGTCCGCGGGGGACAGGTCCTGGGCGAGCAGCGAGGTGCCCGCGACCATCGCGAAGAGACCGAGCCCGAGCACGGCGTCCTTGCCGCGCGCCCATCGCGCCAGGGAGTACGGGATGAGGAGTCCCACCACGGCCGTGTTCAGGTCGCCCGGGCCGGCTCTGTCAGTCGCCCACGAGACGACCAGCTCGGCGAGGACCACCGCCGCGAAGACCGTCACGGTCAGCGTCGGCCTCGTCCTCCGGACCAGCAGCGTCGGCAGCCAGACCAGGAAGCCCGCCAGCGACAGCCAGCGCGACGGCAGGTCCGGACGCAGCACGGTCGCCTCGACGACGGCGAGCACGGCCGCGACACCCACGAAGGCATGGTCGAGGCGCCCGGCAGGACGCGCGTCCGGCGGCGCGGGCAGGCGCCAGACGGACAGCGCGACGGATCGGACCTGGGCGAGCACGGGTGCACGCTAGTGCCCCACGCCCACCCACCGGATCGGCCGGACGGCCGAGTGCGTCAGGCACGTGCAGTGCCGGCGCGTCGGTGGGTGGCGGCGGACGACAGGGATCAGGCGGCCGGGGTGTTGTGTGCCGCCACCTTTCGGCAGTCAGCCCCGTCGAAGCCGGAGCAGTGGCCCGGATGGCCGCAAGCCGGGTCGGCACCGCCTTCGCGACTGTCACGGCAGTGGTGCGGAAGGCCCACCGTCACGACGCAGCACGCCGGAGATCGTCCAGGCACCCGGGATCACAGATCGGGGGACGTGCCTGTGGCCCCGCTACCTGGTGGTGGGGTGCGGGGCGGGGTCATGGTCGGCGAGGGCGCGGGACGTCGGGCGGGTCGGGTGGATCGACCGCTGATGGCTCGGCCTGGTTGATCGCGGTGGTGCCGGTGCGGTCGCGTCGGTAGGTGTGGCCGTGGGGTGAGGTCCACTCGAACACTCCGGGCTCGGTCATCTCGTAGTGCCAGGCGGTGTGGGTCTTCAATCGGTGGTGGAACCGGCAGAGTGCGGCGAGGTTGCGGGTGAGGGTTGGCCCGGGTTGTGGGCGGCCTTCCGCCTCTGCCTGATGGTCGAACTCGGTGACGTGGTCGATGTCGCAGCCGCGGGCGGGTCGGGTGCACCACGGGAACACGCACGTCCGGTCGCGCAGAATGATCTGCTCGCGGATCCGGTCGGGCACCTCGTACGCCGCGGTGTGCAGCTGGGCGTTGAGGTCGATGACGGGCTTGATGGTGACCTTGGTGCGGGAGTCGCCGCACCAGTCCTTGACCTGCTCGAGCAGGATCAGCCGCTGGCCCTCCTCCATCCGACCGGCGGGACCGAAGACGGTCGTGTCTCCGGAGAGGGCGGCGTCGAAGTGGGCGTGGAGGACGACCTCCCGCGCGGCGGGCAGGTGCTCACGGTCGGCACCTGCGCCGGCGAGGTCGAGGGCGGTCTGGGTCCGGGCCAGGTCCCCGAGGGCCTTGGCCCGTCGAGCGCCCAGGGACAGCGCGGACCCCAGCGCCTTCTGCACCTCGGCAGCCCGCGCGAGGGCGCGGTCGAGGTCCAGGGCGTCGGCGATGTCGAGCTCGGCCTCGATCCGCATGGTGCCGGCGTAGTGCACGTCGTCGTCGTGGATGGTGACGTGGCGGGGGTCGACCGACAGGTAGCCGTCCTCCGGGTTCGCGGCCGGATCGACCTCGGCGAGGTCGTAGCGCTTGATGGCTTCGGCGACGAGCCGGTCCAGCTGCGCCGGCCCGACCTTCCCCGCGACGGCGGCGACCTGCGCGTCGACGTACGCCGCCGCGTCGCGAGTCAGGGCCGGAGCGGTGTGGATGGTGACCTCCGCAACCGCCCGGGCCCGCCACGCGGGCACCCGTCCGGCCTGGACCTGCGCCCACAGTCGCGGGAGGCGGTGGCGCAGCTCGAGGCCGTGGCCGACGAGCTTCTTCGCTGCCGTCGTCGAGACCCCGAGGACGCCGCCGAGCTCGGCGAGGCAGAACTCCGCGACCAGCGGCGCACCGTCGCCTGCGATGGGCTCCTCGTGCTCCGAGCCGGGGACGGTGAAGGCTGCTGCGTCGTGGATCGACTCCGGCGGGTGCAGGTCGGCCCAGCGCGCGGCTACGACCAACAGGTCAGCCGCAGCGCGGTCCTCGGCACTCTTGCGGTCCCGCGCGAGCGCCAGCAGATCGCGGGCGGTGAGGTCCTCGACCCCACCTGCTCCGCGGCCTGCCAGCGTCTCGATCATGTGTTCGATTCTACCGACGACCACCGACAATGGCCCCCCATCAACACAGGTTTCGTGACGCGACTTCGTCGCTCCTCAACCAGCGAAGACGGTCCTCGTCGACCAGCGCTGGGGACCTCGCCTTTCAGTCGCGGACGGGCATGAGGAGGTTGGTGCGCAGGGCGGTCGGTGAGTCGCTCGGGTCGGAGACGTAGACCTCGATCCAGTCGCCGGTGGGGGTGGCGCCCGCAGCCTGCGCGAGCCGACCCCAGGCCTGACCCAATCCGTCGTACGCCCCGAGGTGCGTCGCTGCGAGGGCAGGACCGACTGGAAGGGTGGAGCCGACGACCTGGAGGTCGCCGACCGTGACCGGCGAGCCGGGCGGCTCGACCACGGGGAAGCCGATCTCGATGTCGAACGAGTCCTGCGGGTCGCCGTGGTAGACCGCGAGCGCCGGGCCCGCAGGGACGAGCGCACCGGAGCCGAAGAGGCCGCCGACGGCGGGGTAGGCGGCGTCGAACAGGTCGCGCAGCGCGTCGAGGGACACGCCGTCGTGCCGCACGACGGCGAGAGGGACGTGGCCCAGCGTGACGCGCGTGCCGTTCTCGTAGGGCTGTTCGGGCGTGAGGTCGGTCATGCTCGTCACCGTAGGCCGGGGGCGCGCCCCGCGCACCTGATGCACGTGCGCGCCGCGGGCAGGGCATCGAGCCGGGCGGCGCCGACGTCGTCCCCGCAGGACTCGCACACGCCGTAGGTGCCGGCCTCCACCCGGTCGAGCGCCGCGTCGACCTCAGCCGCGTGGTGCCGCACCTGGCGCACCAGCGCGCCGATCTGGGAGCGCTCGAAGGCGATGGTCGCGCCCTCGGGGTCGTGCTCGTCGTCGGCGTTGGTGTCGAGGGAGGCCGCCACGATCGACTCGTGGTCGCCGGTCAGGTCGGCCAACCGCGCCAGCGTCTCGTCGCGCTCACGCGCCAGGCGCCGTCGTACCTCCTCCATGCCTCCATCGTCACCCACGGGTACGACAACGGCGCGCGGCGTGGCGTCAGGGATCGGGGGAACGCCGGGCTCCGGCCGTATCCTCGTGCCGTGACGACGTCCCCGAAGGCGCCGCCGCCCGGGCTGACCGTCGGCGGCTACGCGCTGCGTGCCCGCCTCGGCGAGGGCGGCATGGGCGTGGTGCACCTCGGGCAGAAGCCGGGGGAGCGCCCGGTGGCGATCAAGGTGCTGCGCCCGCACGTGGTCGGTGACGACGAGGCCCGGCGTCGGCTGGCGCGCGAGGTCAGCTCGCTGAGCCGGATCCGCAGCCGTCGCATCGCCGAGATCGTCGACGCCGACCCGTTCGGCGAGATCCCCTTCGTCGCCACGCGCTACGTGCCCGGCCTCTCGCTGCACGACCACGTGCAGGAGGAGGGGGCGCTCGACGGCGAGGACCTGCTCTGGTTCGCCGACTGCCTCGCCGAGGCGCTCGAGGCGGTCCACTCGGTCGGCGTGCTCCACCGCGACATCAAGCCGTCCAACGTGATCATGGAGGGCCGCACGCCGATCCTCATCGACTTCGGCCTGGCCCGTGTCGCCGAGGACTCGCGCATCACCATGAACGGCTGGCTGCTCGGCACGCCCGGCTACCTCGCGCCCGAGATCCTCTACGGCGACGACGCCACCCCCGCGTCCGACGTCCATGCGTGGGCGGCCACGGTGGCCTACGCCGGCACCGGCCGCGCCCCCTACGGCCGCGGGCCGTCGGTGGCGGTCATGGACCGCGTCCGGCGCGGCGAGCACGACCTCACCGGCCTCGACCCCGAGGTGCTCGAGCTCATCGAGGAGGCGCTCGCTCCCGAGCCCGCCGACCGGCCGACCCTGGACGAGGTCCGCGACTGGCTCGAGGACCTCGGGTCACCCGAGCCCGACGGGACCGACGAGCGCGACGACCGCGCAGCCGCCCCCGTCACGCTTCCGTATGTCGCGAGCGTCCGCCAGGACCTCGAGGCGCCGACCCGCGTCGGCAGCGCCGCGGCGGCCCTGGCCGGGACGCCGCCGCCCACCGCGCCGTCGTACGCACCGTCGTCCGCGCAGCCGGAGGACGAGCCGGTGCACTGGTCCGACGACTGGGACCGACCGGGCGACGACGACCACGCCACCGTCGGATGGGGTGACGCAGGCACGTTGCCGCACCGGCAGACCCGCGTGCTGCCGGACGGCTCCACCGAGTACGTCGGCGACTACGGACCGCCCGCTCGGCCGCACGTGCCGACCGGCCAGCGGCTGCGCCGTACGCTCACGTTGTTCGCCCTCGGTGGCGTCGTCGCGGGCGCCATCACCTTCGCGCCCTACGTCGCGCTCGCCGTCCTCTTCGTGACCGTGTGGTTGCTGCGCAGCGGCTCGCTGGCCGCGTCGTCCGCAGGCAGTCGTCGCGACCGGCGCGGAGCCAGGTGGTACGACGGCATCCAGGTGCTGCTCGCCGCGCCCTGGCACGCGGTCGCCGGCCTCAGCGGTGCGCTGCTGCTGTTCCTCTGGAGCGCCGGCATCGCCTGCGCGGTCGCCCTGCTCTGCTTCGCAGCCTCCCTGTCGCTCACGACGTCGCTCGGGGTGATCGGCGTGATGTTCGCCCTGTCGACCTGGTGGGGTCCGGGCTCGGAGCGGCTGCGCTCGCCCGTCCACCGCCTCGTCGACCCGCTCGCGCGCCGCGCTGTGCCGTGGCTGCTCGTCACGCTGCTCGTCGCGGCCCTCGGCACCGGGCTGGCTGCCGCGGCGTCGGCCCAGGGCACCAGCTGGGCGCCGTACGACGCGGCGCCGTTCTCCGACGTACGCCTCCCCGGCTGGTTGTGACGGACCTCGCCGTTCAGCAGGGCCTGCGCTGGGTACCTGACGGGTCCAGACACCCGACAGCAGGAGGACCGATGAGCTCGGACCAGCCCGACATCAGCAGCGAGATCGGCACCGATCCCGCCGTGGACGTCACCGGGGACACGACCGACAACGAGAGCTACCACGGCTACAGCGTCGACGACGAGAACCAGCCCCAGGGCGAGGGCGACAGCCTGGTCGACGACCGCGGCCTCGCGGAGCCGCTGGACGAGGGCTACTCGCCGCCGGAGAAGTGGTCGGCGGCACAGGGCTACGGCAACACCCCGCTCGAGGAGGCCCAGGGCCAGTCGCTGGACCAGCGGGTCGACCAGGAGGTCGCCGAGCCCGACCCGTACGAGGTCGCCGACGAGGAGGCCGCGCGGGGCGACCTCGCCGCGATGGTGGCCGAGGACTCGACCGAGGGCGAGGCCGTCCAGGCCGACCTCGAGGGCGCCGAGGGCGAGCGCGCCGGACGCCTCGTCGCCGAGGACGAGGGGGTGCGCACCGACACCGAGAAGGACCTCGTCGCCGAGGACGTCGGCATCGACGGCGCTGCCGCTGGCGCCGAGGAAGCGGCCGTGCACGTGGTCGACGACCCGCAGGACGCGGACCCGCTGCTCCTCGACGGCGAGGTCGTCGACGAGGAGCCCGACCGACCGGAGTGAGCCACGGGCGAGAGACCCCGACCACCGGTCGGGGGCTCTCGTCATCTGGCGGCCGGGACCCCGACGGCCGCCCCGCGCGCCCCTCCTTTCGGGGGGAGCGGTCGTCCACACGCTTGGTAGACAGGTCGGATGCACCAGCCCGACCACCGGACCCCGGCCGATCCCACCCACCGCCCCACGTCCGCCGCGGAGCGCGACGAGCTGAGCCGCCGCGTCAACGCCGTGCTGGAGGAGCGAGGCGTCCGCTTCGGCGGCGACGGCGGTCACGCGTTCCGCGCCGACCCCGTCCCGCGGCTGCTCGACCCCGAGGAGTGGGAGCTGCTCGCCGGCGGCCTGGCGCAGCGCATCCGCGCGCTCGACGCCTTCGTCGCCGACGTCTACGCCGAGCGCCGGTGCGTCGCGGACGGCGTCGTCCCGGCGCACGTGCTGGACGCCACGCCCTACCTCGAGCACGACCTCGCCGGCAGCGCCCCGGTCGGTGGCGCGTGGATCTCGGTCGCCGGGTTCGACGTCGTCCGCGACGAGGACGGCACCCTGCTGGTGCTGGAGGACAACGTCCGCACGCCGTCGGGGATGGCGTACGCCATGGCCGTGTCCGAGGCCGTGTCGCAGGTGCTGGGCGTCGAGCCGTCGTCCGACCTCGACGCGTGCGCCGCGGCGCTGCGACGCTGCCTGGAGGCCACCAACCCCAAGGGCGACGGCGCGCTCGTGCTGCTGACCGACGGTCCGGACAACTCGGCCTTCTACGAGCACCGTCGCCTCGCCGACGAGGCGGGCCTCGAGCTCGTCCGGCTCGACGACCTGCGGCGCGACGGAGAGGTGCTGCGACTGACCGACGGGACCCCCGTGCGCGCCGTCTACCGACGCACCGAGCAGGACGGACTGGCACCCGCCGATCCCACCGCCGACGTGGCGGGACTGCTGCTCGAGCCGTGGCGCGCCGGACGGACGGGCATGGTGAACTGCTACGGCACCGGGGTCGCCGACGACAAGTCCGTCTACGCCCACGTCGACGACATGGTCCGCTACTACCTCGACGAGGAGCCGCGCGTGCGCTCCGTGCCGACCTACGACCTCACCGACGCCGACCGGGTGCAGGAAGCCCTCGACCGGCTGCCCGGGCTCGTGGCGAAGCCGCGCGACGGGGCCGGCGGCGAGGACGTCGTCATCGGGCCGACGGCGTCGTCGGACCAGCTGTCCGCCACCAGGCAGGCCATGCGGGACGCGCCGGAGCGCTGGATCGTCCAGGACGTCGTCTCGCTCTCCACCCAGCCGACGATCGTCGACGGTGTCCCGCAGCCGCGCCACGTGGACCTCAGGCCGTTCGTGTTCTTCGACGGCCGCGACGTCACCGTGCCGCGAGGCGGCCTGACCCGCGTCGCGCTCGAGGAGGGCCAGATGGTCGTGAACTCGTCCCAGGACGGCGGTGCCAAGGCGACCTGGGTCGGTTAGAACCGGCAAGGCAGCGGAACTGTACGAGAAGTGTGCGGGTCGCTGTTCGTGGTCGCTGCCCGTCCGAGGCGATGGACTTGGCCCACAGCTGGGGGGAATCGCGTGCCCCGGGCGTCGCTCGTGGGGGGTGGCGACCCGGGGCGCGCGCACGCGGGCCGACCGGATGCCGAGACGTCCGTCTCAGCGGCGCAGGATCGGTGGCACCATGAAGTCGTGACCACCAGCACGATCATCAGCTCGATCATCATTGCCTAGCGCGACGGGACTCCCCGCCGCGCCGACCTCCTGCACCCCAGGAGGTTTTTTTCTGCCCCCACCCTGCCCCACATCTGCGACCGAGAGACCTCCGATGGACCTGCACGGCTCGTTCCACGTCTACGACACCACCCTGCGCGACGGCGCCCAGCAGGAGGGCCTCAACCTCTCGGTCGCCGACAAGCTGAGCATCGCCAAGCAGCTCGACGGCCTCGGAGTGGGCTACATCGAGGGCGGCTGGCCGGGCGCCAACCCCAAGGACACCGAGTTCTTCCGCCGCGCCCGCGAGGAGCTCGACCTGCGCCACGCGCGGCTCGCTGCCTTCGGCGCCACCCGCCGGGCCGGCGTACGTGCTGCCGACGACCCGCTCGTCGGCGCGCTCCGTGACTCCGGCGCGGGCGTCGTCACCCTCGTCGCCAAGTCGCACGACCGCCACGTCGAGCTCGCGCTGCGCACCACGCTCGAGGAGAACCTCGCGATGGTGCGTGACACGGTCACCCACCTGCGCGAGGAGGGGCAGACCGTCTTCCTCGACGCCGAGCACTTCTTCGACGGCTACCGCGCCAACCGGGCGTACGCCCTCGAGGTGCTGCGCACCGCCGCCGAGGCCGGTGCGGAGGTGGTCGCCCTGTGCGACACCAACGGAGGCATGCTGCCCGACTGGGTGTCCGACGTCGTGCTCGACGTCATCGACACCACCGGCGCCCGCGTCGGCATCCACGCCCACAACGACAGCGGCTGCGCCGTGGCCAACTCGCTGGCCGCCGTCGCCGCGGGCGCGAGCCACGTGCAGGGCTGCATCAACGGCTACGGTGAGCGCACGGGCAACGCCGACCTCGTCACCGTCGTCGCGAACCTCGAGCTCAAGCTCGACCGGAACGTCCTGCCGCAGGGCTTGCTGCGCGAGGCGACCCGTATCGCGCACGCCGTCGCCGAGGTCACCAACGTGCCGCCGGCCTCACGCCAGCCGTACGTCGGCACCTCGGCGTTCGCCCACAAGGCCGGCCTCCACGCCAGCGCCATCAAGGTCGACCCGAACCTCTACCAGCACCTCGACCCGCTCGTCGTCGGCAACGACATGCGACTGCTCGTCTCCGACATGGCCGGGCGCGCCTCGATCGAGCTCAAGGGCCGCGAGCTGGGCTACGACCTCTCCGACGGCTCGCCCGAGATGAAGGCCCTGGTCACGCGGGTGACCGACCGGGTCAAGGCGCTCGAGCAGCGCGGGTACACCTTCGAGGCCGCCGACGCCTCCTTCGAGCTGCTGCTCGCCGAGGAGGTCGAGGGCGCGCGGCCCTCCTACTTCGACGTCGAGTCGTGGCGCGTCATCACCGAGACGCGCACCGACGGCGAGGCCGTCTCCGAGGCGACGGTGAAGCTGCGGGCGGAGGGCGTGCGCTACGTCGTCACCGGCGAGGGCAACGGCCCGGTGAACGCCCTCGACGCGGCGCTGCGCGAGGCCATCGGGCAGGCGTTCCCCGAGGTCGCGAAGTTCGAGCTGATCGACTACAAGGTGCGCATCCTCGACCAGGGCCACGGCACCGACGCGATCACCCGCGTGCTCATCGAGACCACCGACGGGGAGTCGTCGTGGGTCACCGTCGGTGTCGGCGCCAACGTGATCGAGGCGTCGTGGGGCGCGCTCGTCGACGGCCTGACCTTCGGCCTGCGCCGGCACCACCGCTGAGGGGCGCCGCCACCCGGGGGACCGGGGCGACGCCCACCCTGCTCAGAGGCTGTCGCGCAGCTCCTGCAGCGCCTGCTTGAGCTCGCCCTGGTCACCGGAGCCGCCCAGGACCCGGATGGCGTTGGCCAGCTGGGCCTTGGCCGCGGCGCCGCGGCCGTCGAGCTTCTCCGCCTTGGCGAGGTGCTTCTCGACCGTGTCGAGCGTCTTGCCGCTCAGCTCGCCGGAGCGGACGGCCTGGTCGAAGTAGGCGCCGGCGACGTTGAAGCTCGGCGTCCAGACGATCTGCTCCTGGTGCTGGGGGTTGAACTCGTCGAGCTGCACCTCGCGGGCGGCGTCGAGCTCGTTCTCGCTCAGCAGGTCGCTCGTCTGCAGCCCGAAGGTGTCGAACCCGCGGGCGATCTCGCTGCCGTAGACCTGGCCGTTGAACCAGTAGGTCGACCAGAGGCCGCCGAGGTTGAGCCCGGTCGGGCTGGGGGTGTTGATCGGGCCGCGGTCGAAGTAGGCGATCTCGACGGGGTTGGCGGTGTCGCTGAAGTCGATGACCGACAGGCCGCCCTGGTACCAGGCCTGCACGAGGATGTCGCGGCCCGGCACCGGCACCAGCGAGGAGTTGTGGGCCACGCAGTTCTCCTGCGTGGTCTGCACGGCCGGCATCTTGTAGTAGCTGGCGAACTCCATCTGGTCGCCCTCGAGGTCGAAGAGCGCGTCGGCGCCCCACTCGAGCTTGTCGGTCGCCCGGCAGCGGGCGCTCGTGCCGCCGCCCCACTCGTCGGTGAAGATCACCTTGGTGCCGTCGTTGTTGAAGCTCGCCGAGTGCCAGTAGGAGAAGTTCGGGTCGGACACCGCGTCGAGGCGCACCGGGTTCACCGGGTCCGAGGTGTCGAGCAGGATGCCGTTGCCCTGGCACGCGCCGGCGACGAGCTCCTTGGCCGGGAACGAGGTCAGGTCGTGGCAGGTGTTGGTGTTCGGCAGCGGCGAGTACGCCGTACCGCTGGGGTGGAGCGTGCCCGGGGTGGTGTTCTGCAGCCCGTTGTAGGCGCCCGTCGCCGGGTCGGTGAAGATCCGCGGCTGGCTCACGATGGCCGCCGTCTGCGGTGCGGCCAGCGGCACCTTGATCACGTCGATGCGCCACTGCGTCGGGTTGCCCGAGGTGACCGGCGCCGGGTTGTTGGCGTTGGCGTTCTCGCAACCCGCGAGCTCCGCCGCGGGGCGTACGCCGGACGTGCCGGAGTTGTAGATGTAGATGTTGTCCGGGTCGTCGGGGTCGGTCACGATCGAGTGCGTGTGGGACCCGCGGCAGGTCTGCACGCCGGGCAGCTGGACCGGGTTGCTCTGGTCGCTGATGTCGAAGATCCGCACGCCGCGGAAGCGCTCCGGGTTGACCTGGCCGGCGGCGCCCTGGCTGCCGCAGTCGATGCGGCCGCGGGTCTCCTCGACCGACATGAACAGCAGGTCGCCGTAGACCGACACGTCGCCCTGGCCGCCCGGGCACACGAAGGAGCCGCTCAGCGTCGGGTTCTCCGGGTCCGAGATGTCGTAGAACTGGAAGCCGTTGAAGTTGCCGACCACCGCGGTGTCGCCGGTGAAGGCGAGGTCGGAGTTCACGAAGCCGAAGTTGCCCGGCGCCGCGTCGAAGGGCGCGACCCGCGGGTCGTTGTCGAGCAGCTCGATGTTGCTGCTCGCCTCCGTCCACGGGAGGTAGCCGGGCGCGAGCCCGACGCGCGGGTCGGTCGGGTCAGGCAGGTCGGCGGCGTACGACATCGCCGGCAGGAGCGCGGCCCCGAGGACGATCACCCCGGCAGCTCGCAGCACGGACCGGCTCGGACGGGGCAGACGCGACATGTGGGTACCCTCCCGCTCAGGTCGGCCGTGGTGCCGGGACCGGGAGGCCCGCCGCGAGATCGACCTACGATGTCGGACAACGTAGCGAGGGTCACACCCGGACCGCCAGACCCTCGGGCGAGCAGTTGCGACACCGGGATCCAGTCAGCCAGCCAGCCAGCACCGAACGAGTGGGAGATCCGCATGGGGAGCAGGGGCGACAGCAGGGCCGCTCGGACGCGTCCGTGGCCCGCGCTCCTCGTGGGGCTCGCCGTCGCGATCGGCTCGTCGGCGTGCACGTCCGACGACCCGCCGGCGGACCAGGAGGATGCGGCGCCGGTGGTGCAGCTCGGCGCGCCGGGCGAGGCAGGGAAGACGCTGTCGCCGGACGAGGCGGAGGCCGTCGACGAGCCCACCTTCACCGACGCCGACGTCGAGTTCGTCCAGATGATGCTGCCGCACCACCAGCAGGCGCTCGAGATGACCGCCCTGGTGGAGGACCGTGCCGCGGACCCGGACCTCGCGCAGCTCGCCGAGCGCATCGAGGTGTCGCAGCAGGACGAGATGGCGCTCCTCGAGAAGTGGCTCACCCAGCGCGGCGAGATGGTGTCGGGCATGCACGGCGAGCACGGCGGCCACGCCGGCCACCAGGACATGCCCGGCATGCTGACCCCCGCGCAGCTCGAGCAGCTCGCACGCGCCAAGGGCGAGCGGTTCGACCGACTGTTCCTGCGCGGCATGATCCGTCACCACGAGGGCGCGGTGGTGATGGTCGAGACCTTGCTGACCGGCGGCGAGGGCGGCCAGGAGTCCGAGATCTTCCAGCTGGCCAGCCACATCGGCACCGACCAGCAGGTCGAGATCGCCGCGATGAAGAAGCGGCTGGGCGGCTGACGTCGAGGACGCCGACGGTCAACCGACCACGCGTGCCACGAGGTCGTCCCAGGCGGCCTCGATCTGCTCGAGGCTGACCCCGTCGACCCGCTGCTGCTCGAGCGCCATCGCCTCCAGCGGGGCGAGCAGCGCGAACGCCAGGAAGTGCAGGTCGCCCGTCACCTCGAGCTGGCCGAGCAGGTGTCGTACGTGCATGAGCGCGAACCCCGCCGCCGCCCGGGAACGGACCGGGTCCTGACCTGTCGCCGCTCTGATCAGGTCACCGTGCGTGACGTTGACCCTCATCCGCGAGTGGCCGAACGCGAGGAGGCGCTCCATCGGGGGAGCGCCGGGCCCGAGCGGAGGCGGGCCCGAGATGACGCTGCCCTGCCACGTGGTCTCGGACTCGTTGAGGACCGCGGCCATCAGGCCCTCGCGGCTCTCGAAGCGCCGGAAGAGCGTGCCCTTGCCGACGCCGGCCTCGGCCGCGACCGTGTCCATCGTCACGCAGCCGACCCCCCGCGTCTCCACCAGGCGCAGCGCCGCTGCGAGGATCGCCTCCCGGTTGCGCGCCGCGTCGGCACGCTCCGGCGCAGGCTCGTCGGCCAGCGGCAGGAGGTGGGTCACGTCCCTCAGCCTAGGTGGGGAGAAAGTTCGGCCGCACCGGAATAGAAGCGGACCGTGGTCCGTTTCGACGGTCATGACCAACCAGAAGCAGACCCGTGTCGCCGTCCTCCTCGGTTCCTACCGCGCCGGTTCGCTCAACCGTCGCATCGCCGAGCACCTCCGCGACCACGCCCCCGCGGGCGTCACCGTCGACGTCGTCGAGGGCATCGACGCCGTCCCGTTCTACAACGAGGAGATCGACGGCGAGTCGGCTCCCGCCGCCGCCACCGCCCTCCGCGAGGCCGTCGCCAGCGCCGACCGGGTGCTCGCCGTGACGCCGGAGTACAACGGCACCATGCCGGCCGTGCTCAACAACGCGATCGACTGGCTGTCGCGGCCCTACGGCCAGGGCGCCATCGTCGGCAAGCCCTTCGCGGCCATCGGCGCCACCCCCACGCCGTACGGCGGCAAGTGGTCGCACGAGCACGCCCGCCACTCCGCCACCATCGCCGGCGCTGTCGTCGTGGAGGGCATCGTCGTCGACGAGCCCGCGCTCGAGGGTGACCCCCTGGAGAACGAGGCGGCCGTGCAGCGCTTCCTCGGCGCCCTCGACGCCCTCGTCGCGCACGAGGTCGACGTCGCGGCCTGACCTGATCCGCTGGTCGATCGGCGGGTAGGTTCGGCCACGTGCTCCACGACCTGACCGCGCTCGAGCAGGGTGACGCCGTACGCCGCGGCGAGGTGTCGCCGCTCGAGCTGGTCGAGCACTACGCCGGCCGCGCCGACGCCGTGGGTGCGTTCATCACGACGACCCACGAGCAGGCGCGCGACCACGCCCGCCGACTGACCGCCCTCCTGGCCGGGTCGGGGCGCCCCGCGGACGCAGGTCCGCTCTGGGGCGTCCCGACCGGCATCAAGGACCTCCACCCGACGGCCGGGGTCCGCACCACGTTCGGCTCCGCGGCCTACGACGACTTCGTGCCCGGGGAGTCCGACGACCTCGTCCTCACCGTCGAGGTCGCCGGCATGCCGAGCCTGGGCAAGACGAGCACGCCCGAGTTCGGCTCGCCCTGCTACACCGAGCCCGACGTCGCCCCGCCCGCTGTCACGCCGTGGGACACCACCCGCACGGCCGGCGGCTCGTCCGGCGGTGCCGCGGCGGCCGTCGCAGCGGGGCTGCTGCCTGTGGCGCCGGGCTCCGACGGTGGCGGCTCGATCCGGATCCCCGCCTCGTGCTGCGGCCTGGTCGGTCTCAAGCCCTCGCGCGGCCGGATCAGCGGCGCGCCGCGCTACGGCGACCCGGTCGGGCTGGCGACGGCAGGCACCCTCGCCCGCAACGTGCGTGACGCCGCCGCGCTCCTCGACGTGCTCGCCGGACGGCGCGTCGGCGACCCGTTCTGGGCCCCCGCGCCGTCGGGCAGCTTCCTCGGCGCCTGCGACCGCGAGCCGGGCCGGCTGCGGGTCGGACGCTTCATCGCGCCCGTCATCGCCGACGTCGACGTCCACCCGTCGGCAGTGACCGCGTGGGACGGGGCGGCGCGCCTGCTCGAGGGCCTCGGCCACGACGTCGAGGACGTGCCGGTCCCGATCTCGCGCGAGGCGGTCGCCGACTTCGAGACCTGCTGGGCGGTGCTGACCGCGCTCTCCCCGGCGCCTCCGGGCCGGGAGGACCGCCTCCGCCCGCTCACCCGCTGGCTCGGCGGGCTCGGCCACGCCGTCAGCGGACCGGAGTTCGGGCTCGCGATCGGACGGCTCCGGCAGCACGCTGCGACAGCCCTCGCCGCGCTGGCGCCGTACGACGTCGTCCTCACGCCCACCCTCGCAAGCCCCCCGGTCGCGGTCGGCGCCCTGCGCGACGACGCGGACCCGGCCCGCGACTTCGCCGCGCAGAAGGCGTTCACCCCGTGGACGAGCGCCTGGAACGTCACCGGGATGCCGGCGGTGTCGCTGCCGCTGCACTGGACCGACGACGGCCTCCCGGTCGGCGTGATGGTCGCCGCTCGACCGGCCGAGGAGGAGCTGCTGCTCTCGCTCGCGGCACAGGTCGAGGCGGCTGCCCCGTGGGTGGACAGGCGTCCCCCCGGCTGGTGAAGTGACGCCATGGCCGAGCTGACGCCGTACCTCTGCGTCTTCGACGCGCGGGCCGCGATCCAGTGGTACGTCGACGTGCTCGGCGCCGAGGTCGTCGTCGAGCCGATCGTGATGGACGACGGCCGGGTCGGCCACGTCGAGCTCGCCGTCGGCGGCGGCCGCTGGATGATGTCGGACGAGTTCGAGTCGGCGGGCGTGGCCGCACCGGACGCCTCGCGCGGTGCGGCCGTCTCCCTGCACCTGGGGGTCGACGACGTCGACGCGGCCTGTGACCGGGTGGTCGCCTCGGGTGTCTCGCTCGACCGCGGGCCCGAGGACAGCCCGCCGGCCGGGCGGGTGGCCGTGTTCCGGGACCCCTTCGGCCACCGGTGGTTCCTCAACCAGCGGCTGGAGTGAGCTTGGCACCCGAGTCTCCCGCTTGTCGGCCGAGATCTGGTGTGACAAGCGGGAGAGTCCCCGGATATCCGGTGACTCCCGCCGGGGCGCCCCGATCAGTCGTCGCCGATCCCGCGCGCGTGGAGCGCGTCGCCGGTGTCGTGCGCCCGGGCGACGACGCGGACCACGAACGGGATCAGCCGCGCTCGCGGTGACCGCTCCAGCCCGCGGGCGACGGCGGCGTCGCGCGACTCCTCGGCGAGGCCGATGGTCGTCGGGATCGCGCGCAGCATCAGCGAGAACGCCAGCGCCACCGCCTCGGGGTCGACACCCACGGGGCGCAGCGGGCGGAGCCCCCGGGCGACGGCGTCCATCACCTCGTCGACCGGAGTCGTGACGGTGATCGTGGTGGCGAGGAGGACGAGGGCGACCAGGTCGCCGACGACCTCGACCGCACGCGGCCAGCCGTTCTGCCAGACGGTCCACGCGCCGAGGATCGCCGCGGTCAGCAGCAGCCAGCGCATCGCTCGCAGCGTGAGGCCCAGGCGCGCACCGGACCACACCAGCAGGCCGGCGGCAACGAGGACGAACACCAGCGCCGACGCGGGCCCGTGGACGAGGACCACGACGAGGCCGGCCGCCATCAGGCCGAGGAGCTTCGCGCCGGCGGGCAGCCGGTGCAGCAGCGTCGTGCCGGGCTGGTGCAGGCCCAGGAGCTGCGCGCTCATCGGTGCGACGCCTCGTTCACGCCGTCGCCCGGTAGTGCCCGACGACGTCTGCCGGTGCGCCGTCGCGCTCGACCCGGCCGTCACGGACCAGCAGCACGCGGTCGCAGCGCTCGGCGAGGTCGAGGTCGTGGGTGACCACGACGAGCTGCTGCTCGAGGCCGAGCAGGAGGTCGCCGACCCGGCGGCTGTTGCCGAGGTCGAGCAGCGTCGTCGGCTCGTCGGCGACCAGGATCGCCGGGCCGGTCGCGAGCACCCCGGCGAGCGCGAGCAGCTGACCCTCGCCGCCGGAGAGCCCGTGCACGCTGCGGTCGCCGAAGCCGGCGAGCCCGAAGTCCGCCAGCACCCGGTCGGCGGCGACGAGCCGGTCGGCCTTGTCGCGGTGGGTGCGCCGCAGCGACAGGGCGACGTCCTCCCGGGCGGTCGGCATCACCAGCTGCGCGGCGGGGTCGGTGAAGACGAACCCGACCCGGCGGCGTACCTCCCGCCCCTCGCGCGCCACGTCGAGGCCGTCGACCACGACCCGGCCGGTGGTGGCGGGGACCAGGCCGTTCAGGAGTCGCGCGAGCGTGGACTTCCCGGAGCCGTTGGGGCCGACGAGCGCGACCCGGCGCTCGGTCAGCTCGAGCGAGGTCTCGTGGAGGATGCGGCGCTCGCCGTCGTGGGTCGGGACCGAGACGGTGACCTGCTCGAGACGGATCCCGCTCACGCGGTGGGCGTGCCCTCGGGCTGTCCCTGCCCGGCGGGCGCGGGTGCCGCGGGCCGGTCGAGCAGGCCCGGGAAGGCGCGGTGCACCGCGGTCGCGACGAGCGCCATGGCGATGTTCTTGAGGACGTCGCCGATCCAGAAGATCTTGTCGACGTCCCAGGCCTGGCCCCACGTCAGGTCGGCGCGCAGGACGAGGCCGGCCATGCCGAGCGTGTGGATGCAGACGGCCGAGCTGAACAGGCCGGCGCAGAAGATCGCGACCGGGCTGACGAGCGAGCGGCGGGGGAGCCGCTCGACGATCGCGCCGCAGAGGCCCGCGGCCAGCGGGAAGCCGACGAGGTAGCCGGCCGTGGGGCCGGTCAGCACGGCGAGGCCGGCGGCGCCGCCGGAGAAGATCGGCAGCCCGGCAGCGCCCGCGACGACGTAGAGCAGGACCGCGAGGAAGCCGCGCCGCATGCCGAGCACCGCCCCCGAGAGCAGGACCGCGAACGTCTGCAGGGTGATCGGGACGGGGCCGGCGACCTTGATGGCCGGCAGCAGCGCGCACACGGCGACCAGGGCGGCGAAGGCGGCGATCAGGGCGACGTCGGTGCCGGGGTTGCGGCGAGTGCTCATGGGGGTGTTTCCTCTACCTGAACGGTGATCAGTTGAACGGCGTTCAGGTTAGGGTCGTGGGGACCTCGCGTCAACAGCGTCGGGATTCGCCCGGACCGTGGAAGAGGGAGGGAGTACGTCGTGCCGCACCGCCGCGCGGGCGTGCTCGCCCACGCCGTCACCCTGCTCGACACCCACGGCCTGTCCGCCCTGACGATGCGCCGGCTCGGGGCCGAGCTCGAGGTCCAGCCGAGCGCGATCTACCACCACTTCCCGAGCAAGCAGGCCCTCCTCGCCGCGGTCGCCGACGAGATCCTCGCCCGAGGTGCGCGACCGCGCACGGCATCGGAGTGGCCCGACCAGCTGCGCGAGGTGTGCTCGGAGCTGCGCCACGCGATGCTCGCCTGCACCGACGGCGCCGACGTCGTCGCGACGGTGTGGGCCTTCGGCCTCGGTGCTGCGGCGCCGGTGGCGGAGATGGAGAAGATCCTCGCGGACGCCGACGTGCCCGAGGAGCTGGTCGCTGTCGCCTCGCGCACGCTGGTCCACTACGTGTTCGGCCACGCCTTCGAGGAACAGACCGCCCGCCAGGCCGTCGGCCTCGGCGCCGTCGAGCGCTCGCTCGACTCGCTGCCCGACTTCGACCTCGGCCTCGACCTCGTCATCGACGGCCTGCGGGCCCGCCTCGACCCCTCGGGCGGCTAGCCCGACGTGTCGACGTCCGCGCCGTGGACCTCGGCGAGCAGCACGGCGCCGGCCAGGTCGAGCCGGGTCCGCTTGAGCTCGGCGGCCGCCAGGTCGACGCCGTCGAGGCTGGCGCCGCGCAGGTCGGTGCGGTCGAGCCTGCTCTGCCGGAGCACCGCGCGGTCGAGGCGGGCCCGGGTGAGCGTGGTCAGGGTGAGGTCGGACATCGACAGGTCGGCCTCGCGCAGGTCGACGCCCGTGAGGTCGAGGCGGGCGAGGTTGGTGCCGCGGATCGTCACGCCCAGCCAGGAGCCACCCACGACCGTGAGCGGACGCAGGGTGCACTCGGCGAAGACCGAACCGACGAGCTTGCACCCGTCGAGGGTGGCGTCGAAGAACGACGTGCGCCGGAAGTCGCACCCCACGAACGCCGTCGCGGTGTGGACCGAGGCGTTGAAGCGCCCGCCGTGGAAGGTGCAGCGCTCGAAGGTGGCGCCGGACGTGGTGGTCTCCGACAGGTCGACGTCGGTGAAGGTGCACTCGACGAAGCGCGCGGCGCCGAGGTCGTCGCCGTACCAGTCGTCGCCGCGGAAGTGCCTGCCGTTCGCTGCCTGGGCCTCGGTCACGGCGCCCACCGTAGTGGTGCGGTCCGACGGGGTGGGACGGATAGGGTCGTCCCCGTGATCGCGTCCCACCAGCACCGCTTCATCTTCCTCAAGACCCGCAAGACGGCGGGCACGAGCGTGGAGATCGCGTTGTCCAAGGTGTGCGGCCCCGACGACGTCATCACCGAGATCAGCCCCGAGGACGAGAAGCTGCGGCAGGCCGCCGGCGGCCGCGCCCCGCAGAACTTCGAGTCGCCGCCGCAGCCCCGCAAGGCCTACAACCACATGGGCGCCAAGGCGACCCGCGACCTCGTCGGCGCCGACGTGTTCGCCGACTACTTCACCTTCGCGATCGAGCGGAACCCGTGGGACGCGGTCGTCTCCCTCTATTACTGGAAGTACAAGGACCGGCCCGAGCTGCCCGACTTCGAGACCTACGTCCAGGAGATCTGGATCGAGCAGCTCGCCAACAACCGCCGCCTCTACCGCATCCGCGGCAAGATGGCGCTCGACCGGGTCCTGCGCTACGAGAACCTCGACACCGAGCTCCGCGAGGTCTGGGACCACCTCGGCCTGCCGGGCGAGCCCGACCTGCCGCGGGCGAAGGGCAACGCGCGCCCGGCCGGCCACTACCGCGAGCTCTACACGCCCGCGTCCAAGGAGCGGGTGGCGACGGTCTTCGCCGACACCATCGAGGCCTTCGGCTACGAGTTCTGAGGCCGGCTCGTGGCGAGCAGCCGCTCGCACTCCTCGACGAGCCGCTGCCGCAGGGGCGCCCCGCGCTCGGCGAACCCGCGCTGCGCCTCGGCGTACTCCCGCTTGCCCTCGACGGTCTCGATCCGCACCGGCTCGAAGCCGAGGTCGGCGAGGTCGTAGGGGGCGGCGCGCATGTCGAGGACCCGGATGTCACGTGCCAGCTCGAAGCAGTCGGCCACCAGGTCGCTGGGGACCATCGGCGTGAGCCGGAACGCGTGCTTGTAGAGGTCCATGCCCGCGTGCAGGCAGCCCGGCTGCTCGAAGGCGGGCCGGTCGTCGCGGCCCGGCTGGAGGCTGTTGAGCGGGCGCGCGGTGGGGGTGAAGAAGCGGAAGGCGTCGAAGTGCGAGCAGGCGATCCGGTGGGACTCGACGACCGCGTCCGTGCCTTCGGCCCCGAGGCGGAGGGGCCAGTCGTGCCGCGTGCCGTGCTCCGCCGACCGGTGCACCATCGCCCACTCGTGCAGGCCGAAGCAACCGAACTGCGGCGGGCGGGCGGCCGTCGCGGTCAGCAGCGCGTGCAGCCGGGTGAGCAGCGGACGCTGCGACTCGACGTACGTCGTGGTCACCGAGGCGGGGTCGCCGGCGTAGCCCTTGAGGCCCGTGAGCTCCTCCGCCCCCTCGAGCCCGACGCCGAAGCCGGGGTGCCAGCGGCGCAGCTGCGCAGGGCGCTGGGAGTAGTAGGTGAAGAGGAAGTCGTGCACCGGGTGCTTGACCTGGTCGGCGCGACGGGCGAGGTGCGGCCGGAGGAAGTCGTCGACGCGGGCGGCGTGGGCCTCGGAGAGGGGACGCCACTCGGAGGTCGACAGCACGCGCACTGCGCCAAGGGTAGTGCGGGAGGTCGTGCCTGGTGGACACTGCCCGCATGGACCGCACCGCCGGCCTCGACCGGGCGCACGCCCATGCCCTCGGGTGGCTCGACTCGCTCGCCGCGCGCCCGGTCCCGCCGGCGCTGACGGCCGAGCAGATGCTGGACCGGCTCGACCGGCACCTGCAGGACGGCCCGACCGACCCCGTCGCGGTGGTGGACGAGCTGGCCGAGGTGTGCGAGCCCGGGCTGACGGCGATGCCCGGAGGACGGTTCTTCGGCTTCGTCATCGGCGGCACCCATCCGGCCGCGCTCGCCGTCGACTGGCTGGTCAGCGCATGGGACCAGAACTCCGGCCTGCGGATGCTGACCCCGGCCCACTCCGCCGTCGAGGACGTCACGGAGGCATGGGTCGTCGACCTGCTCGGCCTCCCCTCGGGCAGCGCCGTCGGCTTCGTCACCGGCGGCACCATGGCCAACTTCACCTGCCTCGCCGCCGGCCGCGACGAGGTGCTGCGCCGGGCCGGCTGGGACGTCGCCGAGCGCGGGCTGGTCGGCTCGCCGGGCGTCCGCGTCCTGGTGGGGGCGGAACGCCACGACACCATCGACCTCAGCCTGCGCTACCTCGGACTCGGGTCGCCCGAGCCGGTGGCCGTCGACGACCAGGGACGCATCGAGCCGGCCGCGCTGGCCGCGGCCCTCGACGCCGGCGACGGCCGCCCCACGCTGGTGTGCCTCCAGGCCGGCAACGTCCACTCCGGCGCCTTCGACCCCTTCGACGAGACCATCGCCGCCGCGCACGACGCAGGAGCGTGGGTGCACGTCGACGGGGCGTTCGGTCTCTTCGCCGGCGCCTCGCCGCGGCGGCGGCACCTCGTCGCGGGGGTCGATCGCGCCGACTCCTGGGCGACCGACGCCCACAAGACCCTCAACGTGCCGTACGACTGCGGGCTGGCGATCGTGCGCGACCGTGCGGCGCTGCGCGCCGCGATGGGCATGCACGGCGACTACCTGATCCACGACGCCGCCGGAGAGCCGTTCGACAAGGTCCCGGAGATCAGCCGCCGCGGCCGTGCCTTCCCCGTGTGGGCCGTGCTCCGCGCGCTGGGACGCGACGGCGTGGCCGAGCTCGTCGACGGGTTCTGCGACCACGCGGCGGCGTTCGCCGAGGGGATCGCGGCGATCGAGGGCGCGCAGGTGCTCAACGACGTCGACTTCACGCAGGTGTGCGCGACCTTCGGCGACGATGACCGCACCCGGGCCGTGGTCGAGGCGATGCTGGGCGAGGGGACGGCCTGGACGACCGGCTCCCGGTGGCACGGGCAGGCCGTGCTCCGCGTCAGCGTGAGCAACTGGTCGACGACCGTCGACGACGTCGCCTCCAGCCTCGCCGCGCTGCACCGCGCCGCCGGTCACTGACCTCTCCCGGCGTCGTCCGCGCTCCGCCCGGTTGGATAGCCTCGGGACATGCGCATCTGTCGGTTCAGCACGGGCGAGGAGCCTCGCTTCGGCGTCGTCACCGGGGAGGTCGACGAGTTCGGCCAGCCGGCCGACGACTCGGTGGTGGTGGCCCTCGCCGGCGACCCGCTCTACGCCGGGATCAAGCTCCTCGAGGAGGAGCACCGGCTCAGCGACGTACGCCTCCTCGCGCCGATCATCCCGCGCAGCAAGGTCGTCGGGATCGGCAAGAACTACGTCGCCCACGCGGCCGAGATGGGCGGCGAGGTGCCGACCGAGCCGCTGATGTTCCTCAAGCCGAACACGTCGGTGGTCGGCCCGGGCGACCCGATCTTCTACCCGCAGCAGACCAGCAACCTCCACTACGAGGGCGAGCTGGCCGTGGTGATCGGTCGCATCTGCCGCGACGTGCCGGCCGAGCAGGCGACGGACGTGATCTTCGGCTACACCATCGCCAACGACGTGACCGCCCGCGACCTGCAGCGGTCCGACGTGCAGTTCACCCGGTCGAAGGGGTTCGACTCCTTCTGCCCGGTCGGCCCGTGGATCGAGACCGACCTCGACCCGCAGGACTTCAACGACGGCCGCCAGGTGCAGACCTTCCTCAACGGCGACGTCGTCCAGGACGGCTCGACCGCCGACATGGTCTTCGACGTCCCGACCCTCGTCGCGCACGTGTCGTCTGTCATGACGCTCCTGCCCGGCGACCTGATCCTGACCGGCACCCCCGAGGGTGTCGGGCCGATGGAGGTGGGCGACGAGGTGGAGATCTCGATCGCCGGCATCGGCGCCCTGACCAACCCCGTCGCAGTCCGCAGCTGAACAAGAGAGCGTGAGCACCAGCATGAGCACCCCCGTCCGCGTCCGCTTCTGCCCCTCGCCGACCGGTTCGCCGCACGTCGGCCTGGTCCGCACGGCCCTGTTCAACTGGGCCTTCGCCCGCCACCACGGCGGCCAGATCGTCTTCCGGATGGAGGACACCGACAGAGAGCGCAGCACCCGCGAGTCCTACGACGCGATCCTCGAGCTGTGGCGCTGGCTCGGGCTCGACTGGGACGAGGGCATCGAGGTCGGCGGCCCGCACGGCCCCTACCTGCAGAGCGAGCGGGGCGACATCTACCGCGACGTCCTCGCCCGGCTGAGCGAGTCGTCGTACACCTACGACTGCTTCTGCCGCAACGACGAGGTCGACGCCCGCCGCAAGGCCGCCGGGTCCAAGGTGCAGGGCTACGACGGCTTCTGCCGCGACCTCTCCGACGAGCAGCGCGCCGCTTTCGAGGCCGAGGGCCGCACGCCGATCGTCCGGTTCCGGATGCCCGACGGCTCCATCACGTGGGACGACGCGGTGCGGGGCGACATCACCTTCGAGACCGAGAACGTCCCCGACTACGCGCTCTCGCGGGCCAACGGCGACCCGCTCTACACGCTCGTCAACCCGGTCGACGACGCGATGATGGAGATCACCCACGTCCTGCGCGGTGAGGACCTGTTGTCCAGCACGCCGCGCCAGCTCGCGCTGTTCGAGGCGCTCGTCGAGCTCGGCATCGCGAAGACGGTCCCGACCTACGGCCACCTGCCCTACGTCATGGGACAGGGCAACAAGAAGCTGTCCAAGCGCGATCCCGAGGCCCACGCCCTCGCCTACCGCGAGCAGGGCTTCATCCCCGAGGGGCTGCTCAACTACCTCGCGCTGCTCGGCTGGGCCATCGCCGGGGACCGCGACGTCTTCTCCATGGCCGAGATGGTCGAGGCGTTCGACATCAAGGACGTGAACCCCAACCCGGCCCGCTTCGACCTCAAGAAGGCGGAGGCGATCAACACATCGCAGATGCGCCTGCTGCCGCTCGACGAGATCACCCACCGGGTGCTCCCCTTCCTCAAGGAGGCCGGCGTGGTGGGTGACCCGGTCACCGACGCCGACGCGCAGATGCTCGAGCTGGCGATGCCGCTGGTCGCGGAGCGGATCAACAAGCTCACCGAGGCCGCGCCGATGCTGGGCTTCCTCTTCGTCGACGAGGCCGAGTTCACGCGCGAGGTGGAGCTCGACGGCACCGCCAAGGACGTCGTCAAGGCCGCGTACGACGCCCTCGCCGGGCTCGACGCCTGGAGCACCGCGGCCATCGAGGAGGCGCTGCGGGTGGCGCTGATCGAGGGCCTCGAGCTCAAGCCCCGCGTCGCCTTCGGCCCGGTGCGCATCGCGATCTCCGGCCGCAAGGTGAGCCCGCCGCTGTTCGAGTCGATGGAGCTGCTGGGTCGCGAGCGGTCGCTGGCTCGGCTCCACGACGCGATGTTCGACTGATCATGGCCGGACCGCTGGCGCCCGACTTCCGGCCGCACTACCACCAGCTCCACCGGGTCGGGCGGCCCGGCTGGTGGCGCTCGATCGTGGGCGCGGTGCTGCTCCTCGTCCTGGTGTTCGGCGTGGTGCCCCTCGTGGCGGGGGGCGTCGCGTTCGTCACGCTGCTCGGGACGGGCAGCACCGCCGAGGAGGCGTCCGCCGTCCTCGACGTGACCCAGGAGGCCACACCGGCCGGGCTCGCGCTGCTCAACGTCATCATCGCCGCGGCCATCCCGTTGACCTTCCTCGTCACGTGGTGGCTGCACCGGCTCAAGCCGCGGTGGGTGTCGTCGGTGGCGCCACGCCTGCGGTGGCGCTACCTCCTCGTGTGCCTCGGCCTCTCGGTGGTGGCCCTCGTCGCCTCGCTCGGGGTGGCGCTGCTGCTGCCGGTGCAGGGCGGGGACATGCCGGCCGGCACGGTGAACGACTTCACCACGCGCACTCGCGACTTCCTGGTCGTCATCCTGCTGCTCACGCCCCTCCAGGCCGCGGGCGAGGAGTACCTGTTCCGCGGCTACCTCACCCAGGCGTTCGGTTCGCTGGTGTGGGCGCGACGAGCCTCGCAGACGCTGGCCGTGCTGGGACCGGCGCTGATCTTCGCGCTCTTCCACGGGCTCTCCCAGGACTGGCCGGTCTTCTTCGACCGGTTCGCCTTCGGCGTCGTCGCGGGCATCCTCGTGATCCGCACCGGCGGACTGGAGGCGCCGATCGCGATGCACGTGCTCAACAACTTCCTCGCGTTCGGCCTCGCCCTGGCCTTCGGCGACCTGACCACCGCCCTCAACGCAGAGGGAGGCAGCAGCTGGTGGACGATCCTCTCCACCCTGACGCAGTCGTTGGTCTACCTTGGGCTGGCGACGTGGGTGGCCAAGGCGATGGGCCTCGTCGACACCGGGCCGCCGGTCGGGGGAGCACCGCTGCCGCCCGCTGGGGGCGACCCCGTTTTGGCCGCGCCGCCTCCCCGCGTGTAACGTTCGGGGTCGGTTCGGCAGAGATCAACGGTCGGACCGCGTGGGTTGATCGGACAGGATCCGATACCCCCATGGGGTATGGTGTAATTGGCAACACGGCTGATTCTGGTTCAGTTGTTCTAGGTTCGAGTCCTAGTACCCCAGCAAGATCCAGGCCCTCGGGCCCGGATTTGGAGCGTCACTCCAGCACCGCTAGAGTTCACCTCCGTTGCTCCTCGGAGCAGCACCTGCAAGCCCCCGTTGTGTAGCGGCCTAGCACGCCGCCCTCTCAAGGCGGTAGCGCCGGTTCGAATCCGGTCGGGGGTACAGCACCCGAAGGGCCCGGTCGCGAGACCGGGCCCTTCGTCGTCGTACGCCAGCGGGTCTCAAGGCCCGACCGGTCGCGTCCTCGTCCGCCACGCACCGCTCAGCACGACGCCCAGCGCGAGCCCCAGTGCGACGGTCGGGACCTGCAGGCCGAAGTCGGCGAGGTCCTGCACGCTCGACACCGGGTCATCGCCGAACGCCGCCGTGATGCCCCGCACACCGAGTCCGCCCACGGTGAGGACGAAGAACCCGCCGAGGACCAGGATCAGCCGCGGTGGGCGCCCGCCGCCCGAGTCGAGAAGGTTCGCCACCACGCCCAGGGCGACGCCGGCGACCAACGTCCCGATCACCGACCCCGCGACGCGGGTGCCGCCCTGCTGGAGCGCGTACGTCCCCAGCACGCTCGGCACGAGCCACAGGAAGACCGTCGGCCGGGCGTTGAACGCGAGGACGAGCCCGGCGCTGAAGACCACCCACCCCGCGAGCACGACGAGCTCCGGCAGCTCGGCTGGGGGCAGCGTCTCCGAGAGGGCGTCGACCTCGCCGAAGACCTCGGTCGCCGCCACGATCCCCACGACGATCAGCCCGAGCACGAACAGCCCCAGCACCAGCCTGATCGCGCCCGCTGCGAGCCGGAAGGTGACCAGCTCGGCTGCCGCCGCGGACAGGGTGTCGCCGGGCACGGTGATGAACAGTGACGGGAGCACGAGGAGGGCCACCCCGCTCGTGGTCACGAGGTCGGGGAAGAGCGCCAGGGCGACCGAGGTGACGACGAACGCTCCGATGAAGGGGAGCAGTCCCTCGAGGCGCGTGCCGCCGGTGGCGACGACCAGCACGCCCATCAGCAGACCGAGAGCCGTGGCCGCGCCCAGCTCGCCCCAGGTGGCCACGACGCTGGGGGCGAAGCCGGCCGAGAAGAGGGCGACCCCGATGACACGGGCCCACCACGGCCACGGCGGTGGGCTGGTGGCGACCGCGTCGAGCCGCCGGCAGGCGTCCTCGACGGTCATGCCGGTCTCGATGTCGACCAGGGCGCGCTTGAGGTCGGCGACCTGGTCGAGGCGGAAGATGCCGGGGGTGCCCCGGACGACGGCCGTCCGCGGCGCGACCGTCGACGTCTCCTGCACCATGACCTGCTCCGGCAGGACGACGAGTGCGACGTCGATCCCGTACGCCGTCGCCGCCCGTCGGACGTAGTCCTCCATCAGGCTCACCCCTTCGGCGCTCGAGGCGAGCGCCAGCGACGCGACCCGGACCACGACGTCGAAGCCATCCACGCCGGTCATCCTCGGGTGCTGACCGGGCGCCGACATCACCCGCTGCGGACCATGCGCGCGCCGTCCCCGGGCTCCTAGCGTGTGCGCCGTGCGCAGTGCGATCGGACCGTCCCGTCGTGTCGGCTGAGTCGGCCGAGGTCTACTCGAGCCTCGACCTGGCGCTGCGCGTCGGCGAGGTGCTGCTCAACTCGGGTGCCGGCGCCTCGGACGTGACCGCCGCGATGCTCGACGTGACGCGCGCATGTGGCGTACGCCGGGTGTCGGCGGACGTGACGTTCGTCGACCTCTCGCTGCACCACCAGCCGAGCGCCGACGTGCCTGCGGCCACGCAGGTGCGCCGGGTGATCCGGCGTCCGGTCGACTACGAGCAGCTCACCCTGGTCGACGAGCTGGTGCAGGACCTGACCGACGGCACGGTGGACGCTCGCGACGCCAGCATCCGGCTGGCCCGCATCGTCTCGAGCGGGCACGCCCGGCCGCGCTGGGCCGTCACGCTCGGGCTCGGGGTGATGGGTGCCGGGGTGGCGCTCACGCTCGGCGGCGACGCGATCGTGTGTGCGCTGGCATTCGTCGCGGCGTGCGCCATCGACCGCACCCAGGTGCGTCTGGCGGGCGAGGCGCTCCCGGCGTACTACCAGCAGGTGGCCGGCGGCCTGATCGCGTCCGGGATCGCCGTCGCTGCCGCTGCGACTCCGCTCGACGTCAACCCGTCCCGGGTCGTGACGGCGGGCATCATCGTCCTGCTCGCCGGGGTCGGCTTCGTCGGAGCCATGCAGGACGCGATCATGTCCTTCCCGGTGACCGCCGGCGCCCGGCTGGTGGACGCCGTCCTGGCCACGACGGGGATCATCGCCGGGGTGGCCGGAGGCCTGACGTTCACGACCTTCGTGGACGTCGAGCTCACCTACCACCCGGGCGCCGCCGGGTTCGCCGGGACCGCCACGTCGATGCTCGGCGCCGGGATCGCGGCGGGGGCCTTCGCCTTCGCGTCGTACGCGCCCATGCGGGCCGTCGCGGTCGTGGTCGGGATCGCCGCCGTCGCCAAGGGGGTCGCCCTGCTGTTCAGCAGCCGCGACCTCGGCGCACCGTGGGGCGCGGCTGTGGCGGCCACGGGGATCGGCCTGGCGTCGTACGTCGTGTCCGGCAGGGTGCGGGTGCCGCCGCTGGTGGTGGTGGTGCCCTCGATCGCGCCGCTGCTGCCCGGCTTGGCGATCTACCGCGGCCTGGCACTCCTCGCGGACGGCCGTGACGGCGTCAGCGAGCTCGCGACGGCCGCCCTGACGGCCGTCGCCCTGGCGTCCGGGGTGATCCTCGGTCACTACCTGGCGCAGCCGGTCCGGCAGGAGGCAAAGCGTCTCGGTGCGCGGTTCGCGCTGCCACGGCTCGTCGGGCCCCGGATCCGGCGGCACCGCGACGACGACCTGGCCGGTGGCTGACGTGAGACGCGGGCCGCGATCGCGGGGTGCCGGCACGCTGGTCGGCTAGCATCCGCGCCCATGACTGACGGGCCCCGGCTGGTTGCCGGCATCGACTCCTCCACCCAGTCCTGCAAGGTCGTCGTCCGCGACGCCGAGACGGGCGCACTCGTGCGGCAGGGTCGCGCCGGCCATCCGGACGGCACGGAGGTGCACCCCGACCACTGGTGGGCCGCGCTGCAGGAGGCGGTCGCCCAGGCCGGGGGCCTGGACGACGTGGCTGCGGTCAGCGTCGGCGGGCAGCAGCACGGCATGGTCTGCCTGGACGAGGACGGCGCCGTCGTGCGCCCCGCGCTCCTGTGGAACGACACCCGCTCGGCCGCCGCCGCGCGCGACCTCGTCGACGAGCTCGGGGGACCGGAGGAGGGTGGCCGGGCGTGGGCCGAGGCGGTCGGTGTCGTCCCGGTGGCGTCGTTCACCGTGACCAAGCTCCGCTGGCTCGCCGAGCACGAGCCGGACAACGCGCGGCGCACGGCAGCGGTGTGCCTGCCGCACGACTGGCTCACCTGGAAGCTGTCCGGGAGCACCGACCTGCGCGACCTCACGACCGACCGCAGCGACGCCAGTGGCACGGGCTACTGGTCCGCCGCGACGGGGGACTACCGCACCGACCTGCTCGAGCGCGCCTTCGGCGCCGTGCCCCTCCTGCCGCGCGTCGTGGCGCCCGGCGAGGTGGCGGCGACGGCGAACGGTGCTGCCCTCGGCGCCGGCGCCGGCGACAACGCGGCCGCCGCGCTGGGCCTGGGCGCGGGGGAGGGCGACGTGGTCGTCTCGATCGGGACCTCCGGCGTGGTCACGGCCGTCACGGGCGCGCCGGCCGTCGACCCGACCGGGTCCGTCGCCGGCTTCGCCGACGCCACCGGGTTGTTCCTCCCGCTGGTCGCGACGCTCAACGGCGCGCGGGTCCTCGACGCCGCGGCCCGGCTCCTCGACGTCGACCACGAGACGTTGTCGCGCCTCGCGCTCGAGGCCCCGTCGGGCGCCGGCGGTCTGGTGCTGGTGCCCTACCTCGAGGGCGAGCGCACGCCCAACCTGCCCGACGCGACCGGCTCGCTGCACGGGCTCACCCTGGCCACCGCCACCCGGCCGGCGCTCGCCCGCGCGAGCGTCGAGGGGCTCGTCTGCAGCCTCGCGGACGGGCTCGATGCCGTGGTCGCGACGGGGGTCACCCCGTCCCGCGTGCTCCTCGTGGGAGGCGCCGCCGCGTCCGAGGCGGTGCGTACGGTGGCTGCGGAGGTGCTCGGCGTGCCGGTCGACGTCCCGCCGCCGGGGGAGTACGTCGCCGACGGTGCGGCGCGCCAGGCGGCGTGGGCCCTGTCGGGCGCGGACGCCCCGCCGGAGTGGGTGCGCGAGGGCACCCGTCGCTACCAGTCGGACCCTGTGCCGACGGTGCGCGAGCGCTACGCCGAAGGCCGGTCGCGGCACCTGGACAAGACCACCTGAACTTTCTGTGGTGCGATCCTTGACGTGACGCCGGTCACGGATTTAGTTTGGCGGTCCGTCAAACTAATGAAGTGACCGAGGTCACACCCAGGATCGAGGAGACCGATGTCGCAGGTGCGGGATGGCTGGTCGACGACCAGCTCGGGCGGTGCCGACCAGGGCACCGTACGCCGCGCGAACCTGTCGCTCGTGCTCCGCAGCCTCCGTGAGGACGGTGCCCGCTCCCGGGCCCGGCTCGCCGCCGACCTCGGGCTCAACAAGGCCACCGTCTCCAGCCTCGTCACCGAGCTGCGCGAGCGCGGCCTGGTCCGCGAGGGCAGCGCCGAGCGCGGTGCCGTCGGCCGGCCCGGGACGATCGTCGAGATCGACGGCGCCGGCGCCTACGGGCTCGGGGCCGAGATCAACGTCCACCACGTCTCGACGCGCGCGGTCGACCTGACGGGCACCGTCGTCAGCGAGCGGCGCACCTCCGTCGACACCCGCGGCCTCGAGCCCGACGAGGTGGTCGACCAGCTCGTGGAGCTCGTCCAGGGCACGCTGGCGGACCTCGCCGCCCTCGGCGCCGCCCCGGTCTCCGCCGTCGTGGGGGTGGCGGGCCTGGTCGACCACGACCGCGGCACCGTCTCGGTCGCGGCCAACCTCGGCTGGCAGGACGTCAACCTCTCGACGCTGCTGCAGGCAGGGCTCGGCGACCCCGCCTACCTGCTCGAGGTGGACAACGAGGCCAACCTCGCCGCCGTTGCCGAAGCCATCCCGGGCGACCCCGAGCGCCGCGACATCCTCGTCATCCACGGGGAGGTCGGCGTGGGCGGCGGGATCGTCGCCGACGGCCGGCCGTTCGCCGGACGTCGCGGCTACGCCGGCGAGTTCGGCCACATGGTCGTCGACCGCGACGGCAACCGGTGCGGGTGCGGTCGCACGGGGTGCTGGGAGACCGTCATCGGTCTCAGCCACCTGATCGAGCTCGCGGCTGCCGACGACGACGACCTGCTGCGCTCGCCCGTCCTCGACCTCGAGGGCAAGGTCGAGGAGATCGGCCGCCGCGCCGCCGCCGACGACGAGCGGACCCTGACCGCCCTGCACGAGGTCGGCCGCTGGGTGGGCATCGGCGCCGCGATCCTCACCAACGTCCTCAACCCCGGCGTGATCGTGCTGTCGGGCTACCTCGGCGAGATCGGCGAGTGGATCCGCCCCGACGTCGAGGCGGAGCTCGTTGCGGGCGTGCTCGCTCCCGACGCGGGCGGCACGCGCATCGCGCTCTCGACCCTCGGCTTCTCTGCGGCGGTGCACGGCGCCGCCGCCGTCGCCATCGACCACGTGTACGACGACCCGACGCTCGTGCCCCGGGCGGTCCCCACCCTGGAGGTGATGTGATGAACGACGCCCCGCTGCTCACCATGCGCGGCATCGTCAAGCGGTTCCCCGGAGTGCTCGCGCTGGGAGGCGTCGAGCTCGAGGTGCGCGCAGGGGAGGTGCACTGCCTGCTCGGCCAGAACGGCGCGGGCAAGTCGACGCTGATCAAGATCCTGTCCGCGAGCTACCAGCCCGACGAGGGCGAGATCCTGTGGGAGGGCAGGCCGGTCACCCTGTCGACGCCGCAGGCCGCGATGGAGCTCGGCATCTCCACGATCTACCAGGAGCTCGACCTCGTCCCGGACCTCAGCGTCGCGGAGAACATCTTCCTCGGCCACGAGCTCAGCACCGCGGGCTTCAGCCAGCGCGGTGAGACGCTCCGTCGTACGCGCGACCTGCTCGCCCGGCTCGGTCACTCCGAGATCGGGGCCACCCGCTCGGTCGGCCGGCTGTCGCCCGCGGCTCAGCAGATCGTCAGCATGGCGCGGGCCCTGTCCCAGGACACCCGGCTCCTCATCCTCGACGAGCCGTCCGCCGTGCTCGACCAGGGCGAGGTCGACAACCTCTTCCGCGTCATCCGCGACCTCACGGCCGAGGGCGTCGCCGTCGTCTACATCTCCCACCGGCTCGAGGAGATCCGCAAGATCGGCGACCGGATCACCGTCCTCAAGGACGGCAGCACCGTCGCCACCGGTCTCGCCGTCGACCAGACGCCCACCAACGAGCTGATCAAGCTGATGACCGGCCGCTCGATCGAGTACGTCTTCCCGCCCCGCGGCGACGCCCCGCCCGTGACCGGCGACCCGATCCTCGAGGTCATCGGCCTCGAGCTGCCGGGGGTCTTCACTGGCGTCGACCTGAGCGTGCGCGCCGGGGAGATCGTCGGCCTCGCCGGGCTCGTGGGAGCGGGACGCTCCGAGATCCTCGAGACCCTCTACGGCGCGCGCCGTCCCTCGGCGGGCACCGTCCGGGTCGCCGGCAAGGAGCTGCGTCGCGGCTCGGTGCCGGCCGCCGTCAAGGCCGGCGTCGGGCTCGCCCCGGAGGAGCGCAAGAGCCAGGGCCTCCTGCTCGACCAGGCCGTCTACAGCAACATCACCGTGTCCACGCTGGGGCGCTTCAGCCGGTTCGGGCTGCTCGACAGCCGCGCCGAGCGCAAGCGCTCCACCGAGCTCACGCAGTCCCTCGACGTCCGTCCGGCAGGGGTCGATCGCCTCGTGCGCCTCCTGTCGGGCGGCAACCAGCAGAAGGTCGTCCTCGCCAGGTGGCTGCTGCGCGACTGCCGCGTGCTGCTCCTGGACGAGCCGACCCGAGGGGTGGACGTCGGCGCTCGCGCCGAGATCTACGCCCTCGTCCGCTCGCTGGCCGACTCCGGCGTCGCCGTCGTGGTCGTGTCGAGCGAGGTAGAGGAGGTGCTCGGGCTCTCGGACCGGGTCCTCGTGGTCCGTGAGGGCCGTGTCGTGCACGAAGGTCCCGCGGGCGAGATCGACGAGTCCCGCGTCCTGGACCTGGTCATGGAAGGAAAGGTCGCATGAGCGAGCAGAGCACGAGCCGGGACAGGGGAGCGGTCGAGAACACCGTCACGCCCTCGAAGGACACGGTCACGGTGGAGCGCGCCGCCGCGGAGTCGGGAGGAGGCGGCGGCGGAGGCCTGATGAGCGGCTCGTTCGGCCGCAACCTCGGCCTCGTCGTGGCGCTGCTGCTCATCTGCGCCGCCGGCGTCATCACCGCCGGTGACCGGTTCGCCAGCATCGACAACATGCTCACGGTCCTGCGCTTCGCCTCCGCGCTCGGCGTGGTGGCGATCGGGATGACCTTCGTCATCACCGGCGGGGGCATCGACCTCTCGGTCGGCGCGATCGTCGCGCTCTGCTCCGTGTGGGCCACGACGTTCGCCACCCAGACGATGGCCACCGACTTCCACTGGATCGTCATGGTCTTCGCCGCCCTGGCCGTCGGCGCAGGCTGCGGACTCGTCAACGGTGTCCTGATCGCCTACGGCAAGGTGGTCCCCTTCATCACGACGCTCGCGATGCTCGCCGCCGCCCGCGGTCTCGCCGAGATCATCTCGGAGCGACGCACGCAGATCGTGACCGTCGACGGCTTCAAGGACTTCTTCGCCGCCGACATCGTGGGGGTCCCGCTCCTCGTCATCATCTTCGCCCTCGTCTCGGTCGCCGGCTGGGTCCTGCTGAACCGCACGACGTTCGGCCGACGCACGCTCGCCGTCGGCGGCAATCCCGAGGCCGCCCGCCTGGCCGGCATCAACGTCAACCGCCACACGGTGATGCTCTACGTCCTCGTCGGGCTGTGCTGCGGCCTCGCCGCCCTCATGCTGGTCAGCCGCACCACCACCGGCAGCTCCACCCACGGCACGCTGTGGGAGCTCGACGCCATCGCGGCCGTCGTCATCGGCGGCACCCTGCTGACCGGCGGGCGCGGCACCATCGTCGGCACCGTCGTCGGTGTCCTGATCTTCGCCACGCTCGGCAACGTCTTCACGCTCAACAACCAGGACACCTCGACCCAGGCGGTCGCCAAGGGCCTGATCATCGTCGTCGCCGTGCTGCTCCAGCAGCGCCTGGCCCGCAACGCGAACTCGACGTAGCCGACGGCCGCCGACCACTCGCACCCCGAACTCGGAACCACCGCACCACCATGCCGACGCACCGCCACGACAGACGGAGCGCCGACCGCACCACCGCAACCAACGCAACAGACCGAGATGAACAAGGAGCACGACACATGCGACTGCGCACTCCCCTTGGACGGCACCAGAGCCGCCGCTACTCCGGCCTCGTGGTCGGCGCGGTCGCCGTCCTGTCCCTGGCCGCCTGCACCGGCAGCGCCCAGGACGCCGCCGAAGACGACGACAACGGCGGGTCGAACTCCGCACCGGCCGCTGCCGCCGGCAGCAACGACGAGGAGGGCGACCAGGTCACCATCGGCTTCTCGGCCCCTGCGGCGGACCACGGCTGGATGGCCGCCATCACCAACAACGTCCGCGACCTCGCCGAGGAGTACCCCGACATCGACCTGCAGGTCGCGGAGGGCACCAACGACGTCAACCTGCAGATCAGCCAGGTCGAGACCTTCATCAACGACAAGGTCGACGCCATCGTCCTGCTGCCCTTCGACGGCGCCGCGATGACGCCCGTCGCGCTCAAGGCGATGGAGGCCGGCATCCCGGTCATCAACGTCGACCGCGAGTTCGACGACCCCAACGCCGCCCGCGTCACCGTCCTCGGTGACAACTACGGCATGGGTGTCTCGGCCGGCCAGTACGTCTGCGAGCAGGCCGACGGCAACAAGAACGCCATCGTCGCCGAGATCGCCGGCATCGACTCGCTGCCGCTGACCCAGGACCGCAGCCAGGGCTTCGAGGACGCGCTGTCCGAGTGCGGTCTCGACGTCGACGCCCGCCAGGCGGCGGAGTTCACCGTCGAGAGCGGTGAGGAGGTCGCGGCCAACCTGCTCCAGGCCGAGCCGAAGATCGACTTCCTCTGGAACCACGACGACGACCAGGGTGTCGGCGTCCTCGCCGCCATCGAGAACGCCGGCCGCGACGAGTTCACCATGATCGGTGGCGCCGGCTCGGCCAACGCGATGCGCGCCATCCAGGAGGACAACGGCGTGCTCAAGGCGACGGTCATCTACCCGTCCACCCAGGGCGCCGACGGCGTCAAGCTCGCCCGCCTGCTGGTGCAGGAGAAGGCGATGAGCGACCTCGTCGAGGTCGAGGTGCCCCGCACCGTCCAGCTCTTCGCCCCGGTCGTCACGTCCGACAACGTCGACCAGTACATCGACTCGGCCTTCGAGTCCTGATCGGTTCCGCGGCGGCTCCCCACCCGGAGCCGCCGCGGCGCCACCGCCCCGACGGGCACCCAGCACCACCCACAGCGCCGCAGCCACCGCCCGGTCCGACCGACAGGGCGTCTCCCAGCTGCGCCCGCAGCAGGCTGCATCCCGGCCCCGTTCCCTTCACCCTGCCCTGCACGAGGAGGTCCGATGACCACCACTCCCGCCGCCCCTGACGGCCGACGCGACCTGTCGGTCGGCATGGTGGGGTACGCCTTCATGGGAGCCGCGCACTCCCACGCGTGGCGCACCGCCCCGCGCTTCTTCGACCTCCCGCTCCGTCCCCGCATGACAGCCGTCGCCGGTCGTGACCCCGAGGGGGTGCGCGCGGCGGCCGAGCGCCTCGGCTGGGAGTCCACCGAGACGTCGTGGCGGGCCCTCGTGGATCGCGACGACATCGACCTGGTCGACGTGTGCACCCCCGGTCACACCCACGCCGAGATCGTCATCGCCGCCCTCGAAGCCGGCAAGCACGTCCTCTGCGAGAAGCCGCTCGCCAACAGCGTCGAGGAGGCCGAGGCGATGGCCGCCGCAGCCGAGCGCGCGGCAGCCGACGGCGTACGCGCCATGGTCGGCTTCACCTACCGACGCGTCCCCGCGATCTCTCTCGCGCGGCAGCTCGTCGCCGAGGGCCGCCTCGGCACCCTGCACCACGTGCGCGCCCAGTACCTCCAGGACTGGATCGTCGACCCGCAGGCACCCCTGTCGTGGCGCCTGGAGAAGGACAAGGCGGGCTCCGGCTCGCTCGGCGACATCGGCGCCCACATCATCGACATCACCCAGTTCATCACCGGCGACACCATCAGCCGCGTGTCCGGCCGGCTGCGCACCTTCGTCGACGAGCGGCCGCTGCCCAGCGAGCACTCCGGCCTGTCGGGCACGGCCGGCACCGGCACCGGCAAGGTCACGGTGGACGACGCTGCGACCTTCCTCGCCGACTTCCGCGGGGGAGCGATGGGCGTCTTCGAGGCGACCCGCTTCGCGACCGGCCGCAAGAACGCGATCCGCATCGAGATCAACGGCTCGCGCGGCAGCATCGCGTTCGACTTCGAGGACATGAACGTCCTCCACTTCTTCGACGGCACCGAGGACGCCGGCACGGCCGGGTTCCGCCGGATCCTCGTCACCGAGGCCGAGCACCCCTACGTGGGCGCCTGGTGGCCGCCCGGCCACGTCATCGGCTACGAGCACGGCTTCATCCACCAGGCCGTCGACCTCGTCCGCGCGATCGCGGACGGCACCGACCCCACCCCATCCTTTGCCGACGGACTCCAGGTGCAACGCGTCCTGGCCGCGGTCGAGACCAGCTCTGACAACGATTCGTGGCAGGAGATCCCCGCATGACCGACTACACCCCGACCCCTGAGGACAAGTTCTCGTTCGGCCTCTGGACCGTGGGATGGCAGGGCACCGACGTGTTCGGGCCCAGCTCCCGTGACCTCCTCGACCCGGTCGACGCGACCTACAAGCTCGCCGAGCTCGGCGCCGCCGCCGTCACCTTCCACGACGACGACCTCGTCCCGGACGACGACAAGCGCGACGCCGTGCTCGAGCGCTTCGAGAAGGCACTGGCCGACACCGGCCTGGCCGTCGAGATGGTGACCACCAACCTCTTCGGGCACCCGGTGTTCAAGGAGGGAGCGCTCACCGCCAACAACCGGGAGGTCCGCCGCTACGCGCTCGCCAAGGCGCTGCGCAACATCGACCTCGCCGCGTCGCTCGGCGCGAAGACGTTCGTGCTGTGGGGTGGCCGCGAGGGCGCCGAGCACGGTGCCGCCAAGGACGTGCAGGCCGCGCTCGACCGCTACAGCGAGTCGCTCAACCTGCTCTGCGCCTACGTCAAGGAGCAGGGCTACGACATGCGGTTCGCCCTCGAGCCCAAGCCCAACGAGCCGCGCGGTGACATCCTGCTGCCGACCATCGGCCACGCGCTGGCGCTCATCTCCGAGCTCGACGACCCGGACATGGTCGGGCTGAACCCCGAGGTGGGCCACGAGGAGATGGCCGGCCTCAACTTCGCCCACGGCATCAGCCAGGCGCTGTGGCACGACAAGCTCTTCCACGTCGACCTCAACGGCCAGCACGGTCCCCGCTTCGACCAGGACCTGCGCTTCGGGGCGGGCAACGTGCGCGGCGCGTTCTGGACCGTGGACGCGCTCCTGGGTGCCGGCACGGGCAAGGCCTACGACGGCTACGTGCACTTCGACTTCAAGCCGCCGCGGGCCGAGGCCATGGACGGTGTCTGGGAGTCGGCGCGCGGCTGCATGCGCAACTACCTGATCCTGCGCGACAAGGTCCAGGCGTTCCGCGCGGACCCCGACGTCGTCGCGGCGCTCGAGGCCGCCGAGGTCGGCACGCTGCGCACCCCGACCCTCGGCGAGGGCGAGTCGCTCGCCGACCTCCGCGCGGCGTCGTACGACGTCGAGGGCCTCGCCACCCGCAGCGTGGGCCTGGAAGCCCTCGACCAGCTCGCCATGGAGCACCTGCTGGGAGTCCGCTGACACGTCCCGTGGGCCCGGCGGGCGCCGAACCCGCCGGGCACACCGCCCCATCCACCCGATCCACCCCCGACCGCAGCACCGCTGGACCCGCACGACCGCACGACCGCACGACAAGGGCCGAACGCCCGGGGACCCGCCCCGGAACCGATGGAGCGCACATCCGTCACCAGAGAAGGGATCGTGATGAACAGACTCATCACGCGGCTGCAGAGGCGCTCCCGCGTCGCAGTCGGCTCCACCATGGCCTTGATCGTGTCGTTGCCGCTCGGCGCGACCATCGGGCTGGCCTCCACGGCCACCGCGGCGCCGAGCCCGGCGACCGCCACCGCTTCTGCCCCTGACGTCACGGCGAAGCCCTCTTCGAAGTCCGAGAAGTCCGCGACCGAGGCCGAGAGCACCCTCGGCAACGCCGTCCCGTGGACCGCGGACGCGAAGGCCTCCGCCGCTGCTGCGGCGGACGAGTCGTTCGACGCGCTCCTCTTCTCCAAGACCGCCGCGTTCCGGCACTCCAACATCGACGAGGCCACCACCGCCATCCAGGCGCTCGCGGCCGACAACAACTTCACGGTGACGGCGACCGAGGACAGCACCGCCTTCACCGACGCGAACCTCGAGCAGTACGAGGTCGTCATCTTCCTCTCGACCACCGGTGACGTGCTCAACGCCTCGCAGCAGGCCGCCTTCGAGCGCTACATCCAGGCGGGCGGCGGCTACGCCGGCATCCACGCGGCCTCCGACACCGAGTACGACTGGCCCTGGTACGGCCAGCTCGTCGGCGCGTACTTCAACAACCACCCCAACGGCACGCCCACCGCGACCGTCAAGGTCGAGGACCCGGCGCACGCCTCCACGAAGGGCATCACTCCGCGCTGGCAGCGCACCGACGAGTGGTACAACTTCCGGTCCAACCCGGCCAACCCCCGCGAGAAGCTGCACGTCCTCGCCTCGCTCGACGAGACGACCTACGCCCCGGGCGGTGGCGCGATGGGCGCCGAGCACCCGATCGCCTGGTGCCAGGACTACGACGGCGGCCGCAGCTGGTACACCGGCATGGGCCACACTGAGGCGTCCTTCACCGACCCGACCTTCCTCGGCCACATCCTGGGCGGCATCCAGACCGCCGCGGGCGTCGTGGACTCCGACTGCAAGGCCACCCTGCCCTCCAGCTTCGAGAAGGTCGCGCTCGACGAGAACACCTCCAACCCGATGGAGCTCGCGATCGCCGACGACGGTCGCGTGTTCTACATCGACCGCAACGGCGCCGTGCGCATCATCCTGCCCAACGGCAACGTGGTGACCGCCGGCACGATCCCCGTCTACACGGGACAGGAGTTCGGTCTCCTCGGGATCGCCCTCGACCCCGACTTCGCCACGAACAACTGGGTCTACCTCTACTACTCGCCGCAGGGCAGCACGCCGACCGACCGCATCTCGCGGTACACCATGTCGGGCAACACACTGCAGCTCGGCACAGCAGTGACGATCCTCGACGTCCCCACGCAGCGTGACCAGTGCTGCCACGCGGGCGGCTCGATGGAGTTCGACAACGACGGCAACCTCTACCTCGCCACCGGCGACAACACGAACCCGTTCGACTCCGGCGGCTACTCGCCGATCGACGAGCGGCCCAACCGCAGCGCCTGGGACGCCCAGCGCACCTCCGCCAACACCAACAGCCTCAACGGCAAGGTCCTCCGCATCACGCCGAAGGACGAGGGCGGATACACCATCCCGGCCGGCAACCTCTTCGACGAGGCGGCCGACACCCAGCAGAAGACCCGTCCCGAGATCTACGCGATGGGCTTCCGCAACCCGTTCCGCATCGGCCTCGACGAGCAGAACAACAACATCCTCGTCGCCGACTACGGACCGGACGCCGGCTCCGTCAGCGCCACCCGCGGACCCAACGGTCGTGTCGAGTGGAACGTCCTGGACGAGCCGGGCAACTACGGCTGGCCCTACTGCGTGGGCGACAACACGCCCTACAACGACTACAACTTCGCCAGCAGCACGGCCGGCGCGGCGTTCGACTGCGCTGCCCCGGTCAACGACTCGCCCAACAACACCGGCCTGACCAACCTCCCGGCGGCCAAGGCCGCGACGATGTGGCAGAGCAACAACGCCTCGATCACCGGCACCCCGGAGATCGGTGCGAGCGGCGCGCCGATGACCTCGGGCACCTACAGCTACGACCCGGACCTCGCGTCCGACCGCAAGTGGCCGGAGTACTTCGACCGGAAGGCGATCTGGGCCGACTGGAACAACAACCGGCTCTTCACGGTGCAGATGAAGCAGGACGGCACCGGCTACACCGACCTCAACCGCTTCCTTGCCCCGCTGCAGATGCGGCGTCCGCACGCGCTGCAGTTCGGTCCCGACGGCGCCCTCTACATGATCGAGTGGGGCAGCGGCTTCAACGGCGACAACACCGACTCCGGCATCTACCGGATCGACTACGTCGAGGGCAACCGCGCGCCGGTCGCCCGCGCCACCGCCGACAAGACGTCGGGTGCAGCGCCGCTGACGGTGCAGTTCGACGGGACGGCGTCCTTCGACCCCGACACCGGTGACGCCACCGGTCTCACGTACTCGTGGGACTTCGACGGCGACGGCACCCCCGACGCGGCGACGGCGAGCGGCACCTACACCTACACGGACGCCGGCAACTACACCGCCCGGCTGACCGTGACGGACGTCGACGGCCGCAGTGGGACGACCAACCTCTCGATCACGGTCGGCAACACCGCGCCGACGGTCAAGCTGGTCCTGCCGCAGAACGGTGGCTTCTTCGACTTCGACGACTACATCAAGTACGAGGTCGAGGTCACCGACCCGGAGGACGGGACGATCGACTGCAGCAAGGTCGTCGTTCAGCCCGGCCTCGGCCACGACCAGCACTCGCACGACTACGAGCAGTACAACGGCTGCTCCGGCACCCTCGCGCTGCCCGGTGACACCGGACACGTCGGCGCCAACATCTTCGGCACCATCAAGGCCACCTACACCGACAAGGGCAACGGCGTCGCCGGCGCCCTCACCGGGGTCGACGGCGTGGTCCTGCACACCAAGCACAAGGAGGCCGAGTTCTTCGACCAGACCGGTCGCACCGGTGACAACACCGCCGGCGCCTCGGGTGTCGCGACGCAGACCACCACCGACGCCGGCGGCGGCCAGAACGTGACCGGGGTCGAGACCGGCGACTGGTTCGCCTGGGACGTCATGAACCTCACCGGGATCACCGGGGTCACCATGCGGGCCGCGTCGACCACGGCCGGAGCCGCGTTCGAGGTGCGCCAGGGCTCGCCCACCGGCACCGTCATCGGCACGCTCACGGTGCCCAACACGGGTGGCGCGCAGGCGTACCAGAACGTCTCGACCACGTTCAACGGTGCGACGACCACGAGCCAGCCGCTCTACTTCGTCGCCACCACCGGTGGTGCGAACGTCAACTGGCTCGAGTTCAGCGGGCGCGGTGTCACCGACAACAAGCCGCCGACGGTGGCCATCTCCGCCAGCACCACCAACGGCGAGGCGCCGCTGCCGGTCACCTTCAGCAGCACGGTGACCGACGCGGACGGTGACACGCCCGTCACCTACGCGTGGAAGTTCGGTGACGACACCACCTCCACGCAGGCCAACCCCAGCCACACCTACGACACGCCCGGCAAGTACGTCGTCGAGCTCACGGTGACGGACGCGCGGGGCGCCAGGACCACCAGGACGCTCGAGATCACGGTGAGGAGGGCGTCCGACACCTGCTTCAGCGGGCGGTCCGACGACTTCCTCGGCAACGAGCTCGACACCACCAGGTGGAACCGCAACGTCCGGGTCAACCAGTCCCTGACCGTGGCCGACGGGATGCTGACGATCCCGATCACCGCGACCGACATCTACCAGACGACCAACACCGCGCCGAACATCGTCCTGCAGGACCTGCCGGCCGGTGCGTTCGAGGTGACGACCAAGGTGACGCTGCCGGCGACGAAGGGCTACCAGCAGGGCGGCCTGATCGTCTACGGCGACGACAACAACTACCTGAAGCTCGTCTACTCGGGTCGGTCCACCGCCGCCAACGGCGACAAGGCGGCCAACGTCATCCAGTTCGCCAAGGAGACGAACGGGACGGCGTCGGAGTCCAACTCCGCCAACCTGGGTGCGGCCTTCCCCGACACCGTGTACCTGCGGATGTCGAGCACGGACGGCAGCACGGTGACCCCGTCGTACAGCACCGACGGTGACACCTGGCTCCCGATCACCATGTCGAACGGCACCACGGCCGCAGCGCGCAACCTGTCGGGCATCACCGCCCCCAAGGTCGGCCTGCTCGCCCTGGGCAGCACCGCGGCCTCGGCCACGCCTGCCATCAACGCACAGTTCGACTTCTTCACCATCACCCCGGACGACACGGCCGAGCCCTGCGCCCAGCCGTGCTTCGTCGAGGACTTCAACGGTCAGTCGTTGACGTCCCCGCCGTGGACGGTGGTGCGGCCGAGCGGGAACCTCACGGTCTCCGGCGGCTCGGTGAAGATCCCCATGGAGGGCACCGACCTCTACCAGACCACGAACACCGCTCGTGACCTGGTGCTGACCGACCTCCCGGACGGCCCCTTCGTGGCGACCACCAAGGTCACCGCGCCGGTCAACCGGCAGTACCAGTCGGCGGGCCTGCTGATCTACGGGGACGACGACAACTACCTGAAGCACGTGTTCCAGGGACGCAGCTCGGACCCGAACGCGGCGTCCAACATCATCCAGACGGCGCGGGAGACCGCAGGCACGGCCGTCGAGACCAACACGTCCGGGCTGGGAGCCACGTTCCCGAGCACGGTCTGGCTGCGGCTGACGAGCGAGGACGGCGAGCAGGTCCTCGGCAGCTACAGCACCGACGGGGACACGTGGACGAACATGTCGGGCGGCTACAGCCTGACCGGCATCACGAACCCGCGGATCGGCCTCCTCTCCGCCGCCAACCAGGCAGCCGGGGCCGGCATCACCGCCAGCTTCGACTTCTTCACCCTCGGTGAGGACGACCTCTGCGAGCCCGGTGGTGGTCCGACGGACACCACCGCGCCGACGACGACCATCACCATCCCGGGTGCCACGGGCCAGGCCGGCTGGTACACCTCGCGGCCGTCGTTCACCCTCGCCGCCACCGACGAGGCGGGCGGGTCGGGCGTCGCCTCGACCGAGTACCGCATCGCCGGCGGCGCCTGGACCCCCTACACCGGGGCCGTCCAGGTCACGGGCGAGGGCTCGCGCCTGGTCGAGTACCGCTCGACCGACGAGGGCGGCAACGCGGAGGAGGTCAAGTCGCTGACGGTGAAGATCGACACGGTCGCCCCAACCGCGACGATCACCGTCCCGACGGCCACGGGCCAGGACGGGTGGCACACCACGCGTCCGTCGGTCACCCTGGCTGCGGCCGACGGTGCGGCTGGGTCGGGCATCGCCTCGATCGAGTACCGCATCGGCGGCGGCGACTGGACGCCGTACACCCTGGCGGTCCCCGTCACGGGTGAGGGCGAGCGCCTGGTCGAGTACCGCTCGACCGACGCGGCGGGCAACGTGGAGACCACGCGGTCGCAGACCGTCAAGGTCGACACGGCGCCCCCGGTCGTCACCACGGCGGAGACCGGCAGCACCATCAAGACGGTCACCCTGACCGCCACCGACGCCACCTCGGGCGTGGCCGGCATCGAGTACCGGATCGGCGACGCCGCGGAGTGGAGCACGTACGACGCTCCGATGGCGTTCGACGAGCCGGGCACCTACCTGGTGCGCTACCGCGCCGCCGACAAGGCGGGCAACACCGCGGGCGGCCAGCTCGAGGTCGTCGTCAGCGGTCCGGGCGAGCCGGTCGAGCCGGCCAAGCCGTCGGTCAGCCTGACCACGGCGCCCGCCGCGGCCAACGGGCGTGCCAGCTGGTTCACCTCGCCGGTCACCGTCTCCCTCGCGGGTGCGGGCGGCAAGGGTGCGCTCGACCTGGAGTACCGCATCGGCGGCAACGGTGCCTGGACGGCGTACTCCGCGCCGTTCAAGGTGACCTCCGACGGTGTCACGCTCGTCCAGGCACGGGCGACCGACGCAGCCGGCACCGCGTCTGCGATCGGCACGCTCACCGTCAAGATGGATGCCTCGGCGCCCACCGTGTCCGTCGACGGCATCGCCGACGGCGCCAAGCTCGACGTCGCCGCGGTCCGCACGGGCCGGGTGACGGTCACGGACGCGACGTCCGGGGCAGCGGAGCAGGTGGTCCGGCTCGACGGCAAGGTGGTCAGCGCGCCCGTGCGCATCGCGGCGATGTCCCTGTCGCCCGGCACGCACGAGCTCGAGGTCACCGCCCTCGACGCGGCCGGCAACCAGGCGTCGCAGACCGTCACCTTCCGGGTGGTCGGGTCCTACGGCTCCGGCAGGAAGCTCGTCAACCGGCTCGACGACCAGGGCAGCGTGGGTCCGAAGCTGGCGGCGAAGCTGAAGAAGGAGCTGACGTCCGCCAAGCGTGCCGAACGGCGCAAGGACGCGGGCCAGGCCCTGCGGTCGCTCAAGAAGTTCGAGCGGCTCGCGTCGCGGGTGAAGAACAAGGAGGTGAAGCTCGCTCTCAAGCGCCTGTCGCGGACGCTGAAGTCCCAGCTGTAGGCGCCGGTCCGAGCACGAGGACGTCCGAAGGCGGGCGGCTCGGCCACCACGTCACCCTCGGGTGAGGTGAACCGGTGCGGACGCAGGATCGGCCCTGCGTCCGCCCGGTGGCCGGGCGCCCGTCCGGGCGGGGGGTGGCGCCGCGAGGCGCCGCCCCCAGCGGCCGGTGCCGGGACACGGCGCTCCGTCCCGGCACCGGTCCGCGCGGCTGCCCAGCCACCCGACCACCCCGATCCACCTGACCAGCACGACCAGAACCACCAGCACGACCACGACCAGCCGAACGCACCACCACACCCTGAGGAGCACACATGCCACGCCCCGTCACCCTGTTCACCGGCCAGTGGGCCGACCTCCCGTTCGAGGAGGTGTGCAAGCTCGCGTCGGGCTGGGGCTACGACGGCCTCGAGCTCGCCTGCTGGGGCGACCACTTCGACCCGTGGGCGGCCGTGGAGGACGAGTCCTACGTCCCGGCCAAGCTCGAGATGCTCGAGAAGCACGACCTCCAGGTGTTCGCCATCAGCAACCACCTCAAGGGCCAGGCGGTCTGCGACGACCCGATCGACGCGCGCCACCGCGACATCCTCCCCGACCGCATCTGGGGCGACGGCGACGCCGAGGGTGTGCGCCAGCGCGCCGCGGAGGAGATGAAGATGACCGCCCGCGCCGCGCGCAAGCTCGGCGTCGACGTCGTCGTCGGCTTCACCGGGTCCTCGATCTGGAAGTACGTCGCGATGTTCCCGCCGGCCTCCCAGGCCCTCGTCGACGCCGGTTACCAGGACTTCGCCGACCGCTGGAACCCGATCCTCGACGTCTTCGACAGCGAGGGTGTCCGCTTCGCCCACGAGGTGCACCCCTCCGAGATCGCCTACGACTACTGGACCACCGTCGCGGCGCTCGAGGCCATCGACCACCGCGAGGCCTTCGGCCTCAACTGGGACCCCTCCCACTTCGTCTGGCAGGACCTCGACCCGGTCGGCTTCCTGTGGGACTTCAAGGACCGGATCTACCACGTCGACTGCAAGGACGCGAAGCGCCAGGTCGGCAACGGCCGCAACGGTCGCATGGGCTCGCACCTCGCGTGGGCCGACCCCCGTCGCGGCTGGGACTTCGTGTCCACCGGCCACGGCGACGTGCCGTGGGAGGCGTCGTTCCGGATGCTCAACACCATCGGCTACGACGGCCCGATCTCGGTGGAGTGGGAGGACGCCGGGATGGACCGCCTCGTCGGGGCGCCCGAGGCGCTGGAGTTCGTGAGGCGGCTCGCCTTCGACGCGCCGACCGCGGCCTTCGACGCGGCGTTCTCGACCTCGTCCTGACCCTGAGGCCCCCTGATGTCTGCCGTGCCCCCCGCCCATCGTCCGAGGAGGACGCCATGACCCACACGCCCGAGGTGACGGCCAGGACTGGCGTGTGGTTCGTGGGGGCGCGAGGCTCGGTGGCCACCACAGCGGTGGTCGGTGCGTACGCCGTGGCGCATGGCCTCGCACCGACCACCGCTCTCGTGACCGAGCTGCCGGAGCTGCAGCCCGCAGGCCTGCCGCCCCTCGCGGGCCTGGTCTTCGGCGGTCACGACGTCAGCTCCCACTCACTGCCCAAGCGGGCCGAGGAGCTGGCCGCGGGCGGCGTCGTGCCGGCCACCCTCGTGGAGGCTGCGCGCGCCCACCTCGAGACCGTCGACACCGAGGTGCGCCCCGGCCACGCCACCGGCTCCGCCACCGGCGCTGCAACCGTGGCCGAGGCGGTCGAACGGCTCGCCGACGACATCGCCGACTTCCGCGGCCGGCACCGGCTCGACCGCGTGGTCGTCGTCGACGTCGCCAGCACCCAGCCGCCCGTGTCCGACCCCGAGTCGATGACCGACGTCGACGACACGCTGCCGGTCGGGGCGGTCTACGCCCTGGCGGCCTTCCGTGCCGGTGCCCCCTTCGTGTCGTTCACGCCCAGCCCGTGCCTGCGACTGCCGGTCGTGGTCGAGGCCGCACGGCGCAGCGGGCTGCCCTGGGCCGGCTGTGACGGCAAGACCGGCGAGACCCTGCTCAAGTCGGCGCTCGCCCCGATGTTCGTCATGCGCGCCCTCGAGCTGAGGTCCTGGACGTCCGTCAACCTCCTCGGCGGTGGCGACGGCGCGACCCTGGCCGACCCCGAGGCCGCCCGCAGCAAGACGGTCGCCAAGCGCAGCGGTCTCGACGCCATCGCCGGCCGGCCCGTCCCCGGGCCGATGCACATCGACCAGGTCGAGGACCTGGGGGAGTGGAAGACGGCGTGGGACCACGTGCGGTTCGACGGCTTCCTCGGCACCCGCATGACCCTGCAGCTCACCTGGGAGGGGTGCGACTCCGCGCTCGCCGCGCCGCTCGTCCTCGACCTGGCTCGACTGGTGTCGGCGGCCCACGCGGCCGGCAGGACGGGCCCGCTCACCGAGCTCGCCTTCTTCTTCAAGGACCCGGTCGGGGCCACCGAGCACCGCCTGGCCCAGCAGTGGGACGACCTGGTGTCCTGGCGCGCGGGGCTCGGACGATGACGCGCAGCGCGGACCCACGGCGACGAGCCGCGCGGCTCGTGCTCGCGGTCGTGGTGGTGGCCGTCGGCTGGGCCGTCGTGCCACCGGCCTCCGCGCACGACGAGCTGCTGTCCTCCGACCCGTCCGAGTCGGGGGTCCTCACCGCACTGCCCTCGCGCGCGATCCTGACCTTCACCGGACCGGTGGCCGAGGTCCACGAGGTCACCGTCACCGGGCCGGACGGGAGCGTCACCAACGGCGTCGCCACCTCGACCGGGCCCGAGGTCCGGCAGAACCTCTGGGCCGGCCCGGACGGGACCTACACGATGACCTACGACGTCGTGTCGTCCGACGGCCACGAGATCGCCGGCGAGATCCACTTCGAGGTGGGCGACGGGGTCGCGACGGATGACGACGGGGCGGGCGCCGACGGGTCCTCCGCCGCAGCGTCGGGAACGGACAGCGAGCTGCGCGCCGTCGTCGTCCCGGCCGGCGTGGTGCTGCTCTCCGGGGCCTGCGCGCTGCTCATCCGGCAGCGGCGTCGGGCGGCACGGGGACAGCCGAGCTGAGCGGTCCGGGCTCGTCCAGCGGGCTCACCCCGCTGGGTCTGACTCGGGAGTGGCCCCGGTGCTGCACTGGAGGTCCGTGCGGTTGCGCACGGGCCGGCGCTCGGAGGCGCACGCGAGGTGGAGCAGGAGGAGATCGTGACCGACCGGATCGCCGACATCTTCGGGGCGCGGACGCCGCACGCGAAGGGGTCCGTGTGGCCGGCCCGCGTGGACCAGTACCTCGATCCCGGGCTGGAGGAGCGGGACGTCGAGGCATGGGTGCAGTCGGCGTGCCTGCTGTGCAGCAACGGCTGCGGGATGGACATCGCCGTCAAGGACGGACGCATGGTGGGCGTGCGCGGCCGCGCCACCGACGTGGTGAACCACGGACGGCTCGGGCCGAAGGGGCTCTACGGCTCGACCGCGTGGGCGAGCGCGGGGGACCGGCTCACCCGCCCGCTGGTCCGCGACGGTGGTCGGCTGGTCGAGACCGACTGGGACACCGCGATGGGACGCATCGTGGAGAGGTCGCGCTCGCTCCTGGAGGAGAAGGGCCCGCTGAGCCACGGGTTCTACACCTCGGGCCAGCTGTTCCTGGAGGAGTACTACACGCTGGCGGTGCTCGGGAAGGCCGGGCTCGGCACTCCCCACATGGACGGCAACACCCGGCTGTGCACCGCCACCAGCGCCGCGGCGTTCAAGGAGTCCTTCGGTGCCGACGGGCAGCCGGGCTCCTACACCGACATCGAGCACTGCGACGCGATCTTCCTCTACGGCCACAACATGCCGGAGACGCAGTCGGTGCTCTGGACGCGGATCCTCGACCGCACCCGCGGGGACGACCCGCCGACGATCGTGTGCGTCGACCCGCGACGGACGCTCGTTGCGCTCGAGGCCGAGCGGACGGGTGGCGTGCACCTCGCGCCGCGGGTCGGCACCAACCTCGCGCTGATGAACGGCCTGACCCGGGAGCTGTTCGTGAACGGCTGGGTCGACGAGGACTGGGTCTCCGCGCACACGCTGGGCGTCGAGGACCTGCGCTCGACGGTGGACACCTGCACGCCCGAGAAGGTCGCCGAGATCTGCGGCGTCGCCGCGGACGACGTACGTCGCGCGGCGCGGATCTTCGGTGAGAGCGAGGGCGTGCTGTCGACGGTGCTGCAGGGGTTCTACCAGTCCCACCAGGCCACCGCGGCCTCCGTCGCCGTGCACAACCTGCACCTGCTGCGCGGGATGATCGGGCGCCCGGGCGCCGGCATCCTGCAGATGAACGGCCAGCCCACCGCGCAGAACAACCGCGAGTGCGGCGCCGACGGCGACCTGCCCGGCTTCCGGAACTGGGACAACCCCGCCCACGTCCAGCAGCTCGCCGACGCCTGGGACGTCGACGTGATGACCATCCCGCACTGGGCACCACCCACCCACGCGATGCAGATCTTCTCCTACGCCGAGGCCGGGACGATCGGCCTGCTGTGGATCTCCGCGACGAACCCCGCGGTGTCCATGCCGGAGTCGTCGCGGATCCGCAGGATCCTCGGCGGCGACCAGTGCTTCGTCGTCGTGCAGGACCTCTTCCTCACCGAGACCGCCGAGCTCGCCGACGTCGTCCTCCCCGCAGCCGGGTGGGGCGAGAAGACCGGCTGCTTCACCAACGTCAACCGCACCGTCCACCTGTCCGAGAAGGCCGTCGACCCGCCGGGGGAGGCGCGCAGCGACCTCGAGATCTTCCTGATGTACGCCGACGCGATGGGCTTCACGAACAGCTCCGGGCAGCCGCTGATCGGCTGGCGCACGCCGGAGGAGGCCTTCGGCGCGTGGGCTGCGATCACGGCGGACCGGCCGGTCGACTACACGGGCCTGTCGTACGACAGGCTCCAGGGGCCGAGCGGGATCCCCTGGCCGGTCAACGCGGAGCACCCCGACGGCACCGACCGGCTCTACGCGGACGCCGTCTTCCCGACCGACACCGACTACTGCGAGACCTTCGGCCACGACCTCGCCACCGGGGGAACCGTCACCGAGACCGAGCACCGGGCGATGAACCCCGCGGGCCGCGCGTTCCTGAAGGGAACGGCGTACACACCCGCCCACGAGGAGCCGTCGGAGGACTTCCCCCTGCTCTACACGACCGGTCGCACGGTCTACCACTTCCACACCCGCACGAAGACCGGCCGCTCCGGCGACCTCAACCGCGCGGCGCCGGACGCATGGGTCGAGCTCTCGGCCGCGGACGCCGCCGCGCGCGGGATCGAGGAGGGGGACTGGGTGCGCGTGGCCTCGCCGCGCGGCGCGATCGAGGTCCGCGCACGCGTCGGGAGCGTCATGGACGGCGCCGTGTTCGCGCCGTTCCACTACGGCCACTGGGAGCCGGGCGCCGACGTCGGCGGGGGCCACGAGGACGCCGGTCGCAGGCTGGCCAACGAGCTCACCATGACGGTGTGGGACCCGGTCTCGAAGCAGCCCACCTTCAAGACCGCTGCGTGCCAGGTGACCCGGTTGCGGGGCGGTGACGGGCCGTCCCCGGCACCGACGACCACCGCGTCCGCCCCCGACGCCGACCGCGCCCCGCCCCGGCGCCGCCCCCGGGCGACCCGGGGCGGCCGACCCACCACCAGCACCCAGCCGGCCAGCACCCCGGACTACCCGCTCGACCCCGCCCAGCAGGGAGCACCGTGATGCCGCACCTGACGACGTACATCGGCCTCGCCGACCACAGCGAGAAGACCCTGGCGGACTCCTTCCGCGCCGTCGCGGAGGGGCACGCGCACGTCGCCGACGTCTTCCACACCTGCCGGATGCTCGCCGAGTGGTCGGATGCCGACCGGGAGGCACTGGCGCCGATCATCGAGCGCTACGGCGAGGCCGACGTCGACGAGCCCGAGCGGCTCCACGCCGCCGGGCTCGCCGAGACCAGGGAGGGCGAGATCGGGCTGCTGCGCGACCTGCAGGACCTGCACGTGCTCGCGTCGCTCGTGCAGACGACGTGGACGGTCATCGCGCAGGGGGCACAAGGCCTCCGCGACCGCGACCTCCTCGAGGTCGCCCAGCGCGCCGGCGTCCGGACGTCCCGCCAGATCACGTGGCTCGACACCCGGATGAAGCAGGCCGCACCCCAAGCACTGATCGTCGCTCCATGACGTCGCCGACGGTCGGCGAGGTGATGCTGGTGAGCCCCCACGTCAGCGGGCAGTCGACGACGGTCGACGAGGCACGCGCCCAGCTCGCCAGCGCCCACGTCCACATGCTGGTGCTCACCGTCACCGGACGCGTGGGCGAACCCCTGCTCGGGACCGTGGTCCACGACGACCTGCCGGCGCAGGCGCGTGGCGGCGCGACCGCGCTGTCGTACGCGCACCTGCGCGGGCGGAGGGTGCGCGCCGAGGTCGCGGCCGAGGAGGCACGCCGGACGTTGCGCGAGGCCGGGAGCCGGCGCCTGGCCGTCGTCGACGACTGCGGGCGGCTGCTCGGGCTGCTGTGCCTCAAGCGCGACGGCACGGGGTTCTGCAGCGACGCCGGCGTCCGGGCCCGACGGGCGACCTGACCGACGGGTCAGCCGGCGGGCTTCACCGCCAGCACGGCACAGTCCGCACCGAGCAGGATGCGCTGCGCGACGCTGCCCATGAGCAGCTTTCCCACGGGCGAGCGCCGACGCAGGCCGATCACCACGAGGTCCGCGGAGACGTCGTCGGCGATCGCGAGGACCTGGTCGCCCACGTCGGCGCCCATCGAGCGGCGTACGTCGACCTCGACCCCGCTGGTCGACAGCTCGCTGGTCAGGCGGGCCAGCTGCTCCTCGTCGGCGAAGCGGTCGTCCACCAGCGCATCGCCGCGGGTGGCGTTGACCACCACGACACGTCCCGCGCGGAGCCGCGCCTCCTCGACGCCTCGGTGCAGGGCGGCCTCGCCGAACTCGTCGGGCGTCCAGCCCACCACGATCACGGTCGCAGCGTCGTTCATCGCACCTTCTCCTCTGTGTGGGTGTCGTCGGCAGTGAGGCCCTGGTCCGCAGCGACCGCAGCGGGTGCCGGGCGCAGCCGGCGGACCGCGAAGGGTGCGACCACGGCGATCGAGACCACGACGTAGATGACGATCGCGAGCGGCTCGCTCCACAGCGCCGAGACGTCGCCGCCGGAGATGGCCATCGCCTCGCGGAGCCGGAACTCCATCAGCGGTCCGAGGATCACCCCGAGGATCAGCGGCAGGACCGGGAGCGCGAAGCGCCGCATCATCAGGCCGAGGAGCCCGAGCAGGAGCAGCAGGAACAGGTCGAAGGCCTGCAGGTTGGCGGCGTAGGCGCCCAGAGCGGCGAAGAACAGGATCCCCGCGTAGAGCTGGGGCCGCGGGATGCGCAGCAGCTTGGCCCACACCGGGGCGAGGGGCAGGTTGAGCACCAGCAGCAGCACGTTGCCGATGAGCAGGCTGGCCAGCAGGGCCCAGACCAGCTCCGGCTGGTCGGTCATCAGCCCGGGGCCGGGCTCGATGCCGTAGCCCTGCAGCGCGGCCAGCATGACGGCCGAGGTGGCCGTGACGGGGAGGCCGAGGGCGAGCAGCGGGACGAAGGTGCCCGCCGCGGAGGCGTTGTTGGCCGCCTCCGGCCCGGCCACGCCCTCGATGGCGCCCTTGCCGAACTCGTCGTGCCCCTTGCGGGCGGCGATCCGCTTCTCGGTGATGTACGAGAGGAACGTCGGGATCTCCGCGCCGCCGGCCGGCAGCGCACCGAACGGGAAGCCGTACGCCGTGCCGCGCAGCCAGGGTCCCCACGACCGCTTCACGTCCGAGCGGCTCATCCACGGCCGACCGACCGGGATGACGTGGGCGGGGTTGCGACGCAGGTGGGCGGCGACCCAGAGCGCCTCGCCGAGGGCGAAGATGCCGACCGCGACGACAACCACGTCGATGCGGTCCGCGAGCAGCGGCTGGTCGAAGCTCAGCCGCGACTGGCCGGTGTTGAGGTCGAGCCCCACGAGCCCGATGGTGAGGCCGAGGAAGAGCGCGATGAAGCCACGCAGCGGCGACCCGCCGAGCACGCTGGTGACCATGACCATCGCCAGCACCATGAGCGCGAAGTAGGACGGCGCGCCGATCTCGACCGCCACCGACGCCAGCGCCGGGGCGAAGAAGACGACCAGGAGCGTGCCGATGGTGCCGGCGATGAAGGACCCGATGGCGGCGGTCGCCAGCGCCTGCGCGGCCCGCCCGGCCCGCGCCATGAGGTTGCCCTCGAGGGCCGTCATCACCGACGCGGACTCGCCCGGGGTGTTGAGCAGGATCGCGGTGGTCGAGCCGCCGTACATGCCGCCGTAGTAGATGCCGGCGAACATGATGAAGGCCGAGATCGGCTCGAGGCCGTACGTCACCGGCAGCAGCAGCGCCACGGCCATGGCCGGTCCGATGCCGGGCAGGACGCCGACGAAGGTGCCGAGCAGCACGCCGATGACGGCGTAGAGCAGGTTCTCCGGGGTGAGGACGGACCCGAAGCCGTCCAGGAGCAGTCCGAGGTTGTCCATCAGAGCACCCCGTCCAGGATCCCGGCCGGGAGGATGACGCCCAGGCCCTCGTGGAAGAAGTACCAGCTGGACACGGACAGCACGAGGCCGACGATGACGTCACGCACGAGCGTGCGGCTCCCGAGCGACCACGCCGACCCGACGAACAGCAGTGCGCCGCTCACGGCCCAGCCGAGGAACGAGATGGTCAGCACGGTGAAGAGCAGGACGCCGACCAGCTTGAGGACGGTGACCCAGTCCGCGGGGTGGCGCAGGTCGACGTCCTCGCCGCCCTCCGCCTCCGGCACGTCGCCGCGCAGGGTGGCGATGACCAGGAGCACGCCGAGCAGCACGGTGACGGCGCCGATGACGTAGGGGAAGACGCGCGGGCCGACCGGGTCGCCGAAGCCGACGCGCAGCGTCGTGGCCTCCCAGAAGGTGTAGGCGCCGACGACGACCAGGAGCGCGGCGAGGCCGAGCTGGGCGAGGTCGCGGTCGGGACCGGGTGCCGACTGCGGGGACCCGGGGGAGTCCGCGGCGGGGGTGGGGGTGTCGAGTGGTGTGCTCACAGCAGGTCCAGCTCCTCGAGGGTGGTGGCGACGCGCTCGTCCTGCTCCTGCAGGAACGTCGTGAAGTCGTCGCCGGTCTTGAACTCGTCGATCCAGCCGTTGTCCTCGAGCGCTTGCTGCCACTCGGGGGTGTCGTGCATCTCCTCGAGCATCGCGATCAGCTCGTCGCGGCGCTGCTCGCTGATGCCGGGGGGCGCGAACACGCCGCGCCAGTTGGTGAAGACCAGGTCGATGCCGGCCTCCTCGAGCGTGGGCGACTCGCTGACGCCCTCGCCCTCGAGCCGCTCCTCGCCGGAGACGGCGAGCAGCCGCAGCTCCCCGGACGACAGCGGCCCCTCGAACTCGCCGACCCCGGAGAACCCGACGTCGATCTTGTTGCCGAGCAGTGCCGTGGTGAGGGGGCCGCCGCCGTCGTACACGACGTAGCGCAGCTCGCGGGGGTCGATGCCGACCGCCGTCGCCAGCTGCATCGGGAACAGGTGGTCGGGGCCGCCGGGTGACGACCCGCCGCCGATGACGACCGAGTCGGGGTCCTTCTTCCAGGCCGCGACGAGGTCGTCGATCGTCTTGAAGGGCGAGTCGGCCGGGACCAGCACGCCTTCCTGGTCCTCGATGAGCTGCGCCAGCGGCGTTGCGTCGTCGAGCTTGTAGGGGGCGCCGAAGGAGTAGAGCGACCCGACCACGCCGAGCCCGGCGGTCATCATGGTGCGCTCGTCGCCCTCGGCGTTCATCAGTCGTGTCATGGCGACCGAGCCGCCGGCGCCGATCACGTTGGTGACCTCGAACGACCCGGGGCTGATGTCGGCGTTCTCCATCACCGCGATGGCGGTGCGACCGGTCTGGTCGTAGCCGCCGCCCGGGCTGTTGGGGATCAGCATGGTGAGGTCGCTGGCGGTCTGCGGCCCGCGGGTCACCCCACAGCCGGTCGCGAGCAGCACGACGGCGGCGAGTGCCGTCAGCGCGGCCGCGAACCGCCTGGTCCGGGTGGTCCGCCTCGTCCGGTGGCGCAGCATGTGGTCTCCATCTGTCGGCTCTCGGCGGTCCGTGTCGTCGGACCGACGTGACGATGGTGGGAGACTCCTGTGGCGGACGTCACGGTTGGGTAAGCAATGGAGGTTGTGGAACTTGTGGTCACGCTCGCGCTGGTGGCCGGCGACGCTCGCCGGCCAGTTCCTGGTGCTGCAGCTGACGGTGCTCCTCGCCGTCGTGGCGCTGGCGAGCATCGTGTCCGTCCAGCAGAGCGACGCCGACTTCCGTGACACCCGCGGTGCCCGGATGCGGTCCGCGGCGGAGTCGATGGCCAACACCCCGGTCGTGCGCAACGCCTTCGTGCGGGACCGGATCGAGAGCAGGCGCGGGACGCTGACGTCGTACACCCAGCAGGTGCGCACCAGGGTCCAGGCCAGCGGCGTCTACCTCGCCGACCCCGACGGCGTCGTCCTCGTCAGCAGCGACTTCGGAGGCCGCGACCAGCACATCGACCTCGGCTCGAGCACCGTGCAGCAGCTGCGCACGTGGACCGGTGACGTCGACGACTTCGGTACGCCGTCGATCGCGGCCCAGGTGCCGATCATCGACGACCAGGGCGACTTCGTCGGCATCTCGATGGTCGCCGAGGAGTACCCCCCGTGGACGGAGCGGGCCCGCAGCGTGCTGCCGGACCTGCTCACCTTCGCCGGGTTCGCCCTGGGCCTCGGAGTGGCGGGCTCGTTCCTGCTCTCGCGGCTGATCCGTCGTCGTACGCGAGGCCTCGAGCCCGCCGCCATCGCGGCCCTGGCCGACCAGCGCGAGGCGCTCCTGCACTCGATCCGCGAGGGCGTCGTCGCCGTGGCCGACGACGGCACCGTCACCGTGCTGAGCGACAGCGCGCGGGAGCTGATCGGCCTCGACGGCGACGTCGAGGGGCGCAGGCTCGACGACCTCGACCTCGACCCTGCCGTGCGGGACCTGCTGTCCGACGACACCGAGATCCGCGACCGGGTCGTGGTGCTGGGCGAGCGGGTGCTCGTGGTCAACCGCAACCCGGTCGTCGAGGGCGGGCGCCGCGTCGCGGCGGTGACCACGCTGCGCGACCGCACCGAGCTGCTGGCACTGCAGAGCGAGCTCAGCGCACGCGAGTCGATCACCAACACCCTGCGCGCCCAGACCCACGAGTTCCACAACCAGCTCCACACCATCTCCGGGCTCGTCCAGCTCGGGGAGTACGACGAGGTCTCCCGCCTCGTCGGGACCCTGAGCCGGCGCCGCCGGGAGATCTCCGACGCCGTGCTGGCCCACGTCGAGGACCCGGCCGTCGCAGCGCTCCTGATCGCCAAGACGAGCCTCGCCGTCGAGCGGGGCGTCGAGCTCCGGATCGCCGACGGCAGCAGCCTGCCCCGGCTGGACCCGGAGGCCTCCACCGACGTGGGCACCGTGCTGGGCAACCTCGTCGACAACGCCGTGGACGCGTCGGTGTCGGTCGGCGGGACCTCGGTCGAGGTCCGCCTCTGCCTGGAGGGCGACGTCGTCCGGGTGACGGTGGCCGACACCGGCCCCGGTGTCCCACAGGAGGACGTCGGCCGGATCTTCCGCCGCGGATGGAGCTCCAAGGCGCCGACGACCGAGGGGCGGGGTGTCGGGCTGGCGCTCGTGCAGGTCGTCTGCGAGCGTCGGGGAGGCGCGGTCGGAGTCCGTGCCGGCGAGGACGGCACCGGAGCGGTGTTCGAGGTGCGGTTGCCGGGAGCGGAGGTCGGGTGAGCGGGACGGACGACCTCACGGTGCTGGTGGTCGACGACGACTTCATGGTCGCGCGCATCCACACACAGTTCGTGGAGCGCACGGAGGGCTTCGTCGTGGTCGGCGTCGCCACCAACGGCCAGGCGGCGCTCGACGACATCGCACGCCTGCGACCGGACCTGGTCCTGCTCGACGTCCACCTGCCCGACATGACCGGGATCGACGTGCTGCGACGGCTCCGGGCCGACGGCGACGACGTCGGCGTGCTGGTGGTGACGGCCGCCCGCGAGGCCGACACCGTCCGGGCCGCGGCGTCCGGGGGCGCCGTCCACTACCTCGTCAAGCCGTTCGACTACGACGACCTGCGTGTCCGGCTCGAGACCTTCCGTGCCGCGCAGCTCGCACTCTCCGGTTCGGGCGCGCCCGGCCAGGACGACATCGACGCGGTCTTCGGCTCCGCGGCCGCCGGACCGGCGCCCGCCGCGAGCCTGCCCAAGGGGCTGAGCCCGGAGACCGCCGAGGCGGTGCTGGACGCGCTGCGCGGCGCCGCCGAGCTCTCGGCGGGGGAGTGCGCCGACCTCGTCGGGATCTCGCGCGTCTCCGCCCGCCGCTACCTCGAGCACTTCGTCGCACGCGGGAACGCCGTCGTCCGGCTGCAGTACGGCGGCGCCGGCCGCCCCGAGCGGCGCTACCGACCGGCCGGATAGGTCAGCACGTTCCGCGCGGTCGTGTCCGGAATCCGCCGACGGCGGTGTCCGATTTCCGCTGGTGAACGCGAGTCCCGGGTGACAGGCTCGGGTCATGACACCGACCGGGCACCTTGACACCGAGGCCTGCTACCGCGCCGTCCGCAGCCGGGACCGCCGCTTCGACGGCGTCTTCTACACCGCTGTGCGCACCACCGGCATCTACTGCCGGCCCTCGTGCCCGGCGCGGACCCCGGCGCCGGGCAACGTCACGTTCCACCCCACCGCGGCGAGCGCGCACGCCGCCGGCTACCGCGCCTGCAAGCGCTGCCTTCCCGACGCCACGCCCGGCAGCCCAGAGTGGGACGTCGCCGCCGACGTCGCCGGGCGGGCGATGCGGTTGATCGCCGACGGGCTCGTGGACCGCGAGGGGGTGGACGGCCTGGCCCGCCGCGTCGGTTACACCTCGCGCCACCTCGGCCGGCTGCTCTCCCAGGAGCTCGGCGCGGGTCCGCTGGCGCTGGCCCGGGCCCGTCGGGCGCAGAGTGCGCGCGTCCTCATCGAGACGACCGACCTGCCTCTGACCGACGTGGCCTTCGCAGCCGGCTTCTCCAGCGTCCGCCAGTTCAACGAAACCCTGCGCGAGATCTACGCGTCCTCGCCCAGCGAGCTCCGCGGTCGGCGCGCCGGAGCCCGCAGCGCCGGCGCGGTCAGCATGCGCCTGCCGGTGCGCACCCCGTTCGCCGGGCGGCGGATGCACGCCTTCCTCGCCCACCACCTGGTGCCGGGCGTGGAGGTCGCCGGACCCGGCTGGTACGCCCGGACGCTCGACCTGCCCCACGGCAGCGGCACCGTGCGCCTGGAGCTGGACGACCTGCCCGACACGTCGGACCGAGCCGGCGGCGGGACCGCCTTCGTCCTCGCGGAGTTCCGGCTCGAGGACCTGCGCGACACCGCGGCCGCGAGCGAGCGCGTACGCCGCCTCCTCGACGCCGACTGCGACCCGCGCGCGGTGGACGACCACCTCGCGGCCGACCCGGCGCTCGGCGACCTCGTGCGTGCCACCCCGGGCCTGCGTGTGCCCGGCCAGGTCGACGGCGACGAGACCGCCATCCGCACGGTGATCGGGCAGCAGGTCAGCGTCGCCGGAGCGCGCACGGTCGCCGGCCGCCTGGTCGCGGAGCACGGCCGGCCGGTCGGGACCGACGTCCCCGGCCTCACCCACCTCTTCCCCGACGCCGCGACGCTCGCGGCCGCCGACCCGGTCACGCTGCCGATGCCACGAGCGCGGGGCCGGGCGCTCGTCGGGCTGGCCACGGCGCTCGCCGACGGCAGGGTGCTGCTCGACCGCGGCCCCGACCGCGACGACGTACGCCACGCGCTGCTGGAGCTGCCCGGCATCGGCCCCTGGACCGCGGACTACGTCGCGATGCGGGCGCTCGGCCACCCCGACGTCTTCCTGCCCACCGACCTCGCGGTGCGCCGGCTGCTCGCCGACCTCGCGGAGTCCGGAGGACTCGAGCCCGACCCCGAGCGGTGGAGGCCCTGGCGCTCCTACGCCCTGATGCACCTCTGGAACACCCTGATGCCCGACACCCCCGCGCCGTCCCGCGCTGACGAGGAGAACTGACATGTGGACCGTGATGCCCTCACCCGTGGGCGACCTGCGCATCGTCGAGCGTGACGGCTCGATCGTGGCGATCGAGTTCTCGCCGTTCCGCCAGCCGACCGACGGCCGCCCCTTGGGGGAGCGTTCGGACGCCCACCCCGTGCTGGCCGAGGCCGTGCGGCAGCTGACGGCGTACTTCGACCGCGAGCTGACCGACTTCGACCTGCCGCTCGCGCCGGTCGGCACCGACTTCCAGCAGCGGGTGTGGACCCAGCTCGGGCTCATCGGCTACGGCGAGACCGCGTCCTACGGCCAGATCGCCGGTCGGCTGGGCATGACCAACGCTGCGTCGCGGGCGGTCGGCCTGGCCAACGGTCGCAACCCGATCCCGATCGTGGTGCCGTGCCACCGCGTCATCGGCGCCAACGGCACGCTGACCGGCTACGCCGGCGGGCTCGAGCGCAAGCAGCAGCTGCTGGAGCTCGAGCAGGACGCGCTCTTCTAGGACCTAGGTCCGTCGGTCATCGCCACCATCGTGCGGAGGTCCGCCTTCTCCGACTCGTCCAGCCAGCTGGCCTCGATGCCGTCGAGGGCGACCTCGACCATCCGGTCCCAGCCCCAGCCGAAGGCCTCCGCCACGGCGGCGTACTCCCGCCCGAGGTCGAGGTCGCTCAACGCCGGGTCGTCGGTGTTGACGGTCGCGAGCAGACCGGCCGCGCGCATCCGGGGGAGGACGTGGTCCTCGAGGCGGTCGAAGCAGCGGGCGATGACCACGTTGGACGTCGGGCAGACCGTGATCGGGATGCGGTCGTCGACCATCCGGGCGGTCAGCACGGCGCTGTCGAGGACCGGCACGCCGTGGTCCACCCGCTCGAGGCCGAGGACGTCGAGGCAGGCGGCGACCTGCTGCGCGGTGGAGTTCTCGCCCTGGTGGCCGGTGAGTCGGAGACCGGCGGCGCGCGCCACGTCGTAGGCCGGCGCGTAGGTCGTGGAGTCGACTCCCAGCTCGGTCGAGTCCATGCCGACGCCGATCACCCGCTCGCTGCCGCGGGCTCCGGCGGACCGGAGCGCGACGAGCTCGTCGACGAGCTGGCGGCCGGCGTCCGGACCGAACGCGCGGTCCATGTCGGCGATCAACCGGCACGTCGTCCCGGTCTCCGCCTCGGCCGCTGCCAGACCCTCGTCGAGCCCGGCGACGATGTCCGCGAGGGCCTGGCCGTGCGCGAGGTGGCGGGCCGGGGTGAAGAAGCACTCCTGGTGGACCACGCCGTGGCGGGCGCTGTCGATCACCGCCTCGTGGGCGAGGCGTGCCCAGTCGTCACGGTCGGCCAGCGTGGACTGGACGAGCCAGAAGACGGCCAGGAACCCGTCGAGCGAGGAGTAGGTGTAGAGCTCCTCGAGGTCCTCGGTCGGCAGGGCGACGCCGTTCTTGCGGGCGAGGTCCACGACCGTCGCGGGGCGCATCGTGCCCTCGAGGTGGCAGTGGAGGTCGACCTTCGGCAGTGCGTCGAGTGCGCGGGCGAGCGCGTCCATGCCGCATCGTCCCACCGGCGCGGCGCGACGTCACCGGCCCGCCGCAGCGGTCTGGACACGTGGACCGGTCAGAGGCGCGCGGGTGCCCACTGCGGGTCACGGCCCGAGCGGGCGAGCACCTGCTCGAAGGGGGAGGCGTCGGGGCCGACCCCGACCGAGGGGCCGAAGAGCCCGGGCGTGCCGCCCTCGTCGAACCCGCCGACGAAGGCCATGCACGCCTCGGCGGTCGCGTCGTCGCAGTCGTAGGACTGGCCGGTGGCGCGCGCCAGGTCCCAGCCGTGCAGGACGATCTCGTCCAGCGCGACCAGCCCGCCCACCTGGCCCGGCAGGTCGACGCCGCCGGCGCGGGTCATGCCCTCCCACGCCTCGGGGTCGCGCCAGGCCGCTGCGAGTGCCGGCACCTGCGCTGCGAGCGCCTCGCGCCACCCGGGCTGGACCTCGGGCCAACCGGCGGCGTCGGGACTGGTGTCGGTGAGGGGACCGAGCTCCTTGTCCGCCGCCGCCCGGAAGGCGAGCGTCAGACCCACCAGGTGCTGCACGAGCTGCCCGAGCGTACGCCCGTCGCACGGGGTCGGTCCGGCGAGCTGGTCGTCGGTGACGTTGGCCGCGACGGCGACCAGCCGCTCACCGGCCGGGCCGAGGTCCACGAGATCTGCCATGCGGCCCACCCTGCCCGAGAACGCCGTCCGCCGGAAGGTGGCGGCGTACGACATCGGATCGGGCTGTGGGGATGTCGTGTGCCGCCACCTTGGGATGGCGGCGGTCGAGGGTGGCGGCGTACGACATCGGATCGGGCTGTGGGGATGTCGTGTGCCGCCACCTTGGGATGGCGGCGGTCGAGGGTG